>JACQXR010000001.1 GCA_016208585.1 candidate division TA06 bacterium
CCTTACATTGTTTATAGGTTCTTCAGCCGTTGGGCGGCCTCCTCGGCCGACATTTGTCCGCTTTCTACCGCCTTGAGTATCTGTTCCCGAGACTGCTTGTCCCCCTCGCTTTCCAGCGCCGAGCCGTTGGTTTTGGGCTTGCGCCAGGCAAAAGAGTCTATCACCTTCATTACTCCCCAGGCGATAATCAATATCGGCCAGTCCCGGGAGAAAGAGAAATGGAAGGAATAAACCCCATAATTGGAAAGCAACAGCAGGGATCCCAAAGCGATCCAGAACAAAGCCCACAGGATCTTGCGGGGGCGGTTTTGGTAATAAAAGAACATTTGGCCTCCTTGTTATTTTTTTAAGTTTCCCCTGTAAAGCCACCTAAACACCCGAAATTCTCTAAAATAAATTTTTCCTGTTTTTCGTTTGTTTTGGTGGTAAAAAGTTCTTTTTCAGTGGCAACCATTTAAATTGAATCGATCAGTTTGGACAAGCCCATTACGATGAATATCACCGGCCAGTCAAGCCTTAAAGAAACGTCAAAGGGCAGGACCTGGTGATTGGCCAGCAGGCTGACGACGCCCAGGGCGATAAAAACTCCGGCCCACAACCTGGTGATTGGCCAGCAGGCTGACGACGCCCAGGGCGATAAAAACTCCGGCCCACAAGATTTTACGCAACATTTTGCTGGTGGATTTTTCCATTTTAAATTTCCTTTCCTGTTTATGGAATTAAGATATTGTTATGTCGCCGCTGACGGTCTTGATGTCCAGACTGCCTTTGCCGTCGCCCAATTTTCCCGACAAGCTGCGGTTGCCCTGACGAAGCCCGGACAGGTCCGGTTCACATTCAATATCTCCGCTGACCGTGCCGGCCTCGATGACCGCCGATGATCCCTTGTCCAGGATCAGCGAAACATCGCCCGAGACGGTGTTAATGGCCGCCTGTGATCCCTCCTCCAACGGCCCTTGGAACTGAATATCGCCGCTGGTGCTGCTGACCTTCAATTGGCCGATCTTTTCCGTCCGGATATCGATGTCGCCGCTTACCGTCTGTCCCTGCAGATCTCCCGACAGGGAAATGCTTACGTCTCCGCTGACGGTCTGAAAGGACAGGCCGCCGGAACAGTCATTGATCCCGATATCGCCGCCGGCAGTGTTTATCTTCAGGGAGGCCTCGGTGCAGCCGCTGGCTGTTATGTCACCGGAGACAGAGGAAAGATTGTTCTCGCCTTGGCAGCCCGATATTTCTATTTCGCCGGAGGCGGTGTTGAGCCGGCATCCGCCCGTCAGGTTCCAGACCGAGATCTCTCCGCTGGCCGAGGATATCTCAGCGGCCAGGTGTTTCGGCATCCCAATGGTGAAATCCACCTTGGCCCGGCGCTTCTTGGTCCAGGGGGGGCCATCGACCTTTATCCTCAAAACACCCCCCTCGTTCTCGGTGCTGATGTCCAGTGATTTGAGTTTTTCTTTGGCTTCGTCCTGGTCTTCGGCCCAGACCTGGATGTCGGCTTTGACGGTGATCCGGTCGGTATCGGCTCCGATGATCTCGAAATCGCTGCGGAGCTGGCTGATGGATATGGCCGTGATCCCGGCGGCGGGGACGATTATTTCCTTTTCCTCCCCGGCCTTTTCCGAGCCGTGTATCCCATCAACATCAATATGAAAGCCCTTCAGATCTTTAAGGCTTTCCCTGACGCCGGCCATGGCCTCGGCCACGATCTTTCCGGGGTTTATCTGCCCGATGGTATCATGCAGGTCAGTCATATCATCACGCAAATGATGGTGATCACGACAGTGTTTTCCCTTGTTCAAAGCCGACAACAGCGAGTCGGCTTCCTGAGAGCTGATCCTGCCGCCCTCCAGCATTTTAAGTATTTTGATGGTTTCTTCCGACATGGCGGTCTCCTGTTGGGGCCGATAAATCGGCCCTTACTATTGGTTGGGACAATTCATCCAACTACGCCGCCTTTAGCGGCTACGTCGGACGCATGAATTGCCCTTACGTTAAGTGCCCTGACGGTTGTCTGTTGGGGCAGGTTTTAAACCTGCCCTTACTGCCTGGCCTTGTCCAGCAGTGCAACGGCCTGGGCCGCGCTGATTTTTCCTAATTCCAAGGCCTCCAGCACTTCCGAGCGGCTCATTGCCGGGGCAGCCTGTCCGGACAGGGCGGAGATGGCGTCGTCCAGCTTGTTGCGGACCGTAGGGTAAGAGATGCCCAGCCGGCTTTCCACCTCCTTGATATTGCCCCGCGACAGGATGAAGGTCTTTATGAAATCCAGCTGGTCTTCGGTCAAGCTGCCCAGGGGGGACAGGGGGAACTCTCCCCGGACGGTGGTGTCGCAGCCGGAGCACCGCAGTTCCGAGACATGCATTGGACCCTGGCAGGCCGGGCAGATATTGGGTGTTTGTTTGGGCATGTTATAGCAACTTCATTATCAGGAGGTTAGATCATTCTTTGCAGTTTATCCAAATGCACGTCTTCTTTTTAGTTGGTGGTTTTTCTAATTATAACAAAAAATATTGAATATGTCAAGAGATAAATTAATATTTTTAATATAAATATTAATAATGTTAATATAATAAAAAACGACCATTTAGGTCGTTTTTATAACTTTATGTTATTCAAGAGATTATCCAATATTGTTTAAAAATTCAATTTTTTGTAAATATTTAATATTTTTGGTTTTTTCGTATATTTTAACATACAAATTAAGCGCTTCTTGGCGGTGTTTTTCGGTTTTTGTCATAATGAACTTGTGAAAATACAGTTCAGCCCGCTCCCGGTTCCTGATGGCTAAATTTTCAAGTTCGGTGAGATCTGATTCGCCCGGGCTTGGCTTTTGTTGATAAGCCAGCAGGGTTTCCAAAAGGCTGGTATTAAAAACTACGTCCCGGCTTTGAATCTCTCTGGCGATGGCCAGCGCTTTAGAGTTTAAATCCCCGGATTCGGCAAACCGTTTCAGATGGTAAAAAAGGTCGGCCAGATGATAGAGGGCGTAACATAAAAAATACTTGCTGTTTATTGTTCCGGTGATTTTTATGGCCTGTTCATAATAATCAATTGCCGGGGTATAATCCTCCCGTTGTTTGTAATAGTCGCCCAAATGCCCCAGCACTTGGCCCTGGTTTTCCCTGTTTCCCAGTTCCTTGGCCAGGGCCAAGGCAAAGCTGAAATATTCCAGGCTTTGATCGTACTGCCCCCGGTTCAGATATACTGTGCCCAAATTGTCGCTGGCCAGGATCAGCCCCTGCTTGTCGGCCATCTGCCGGCTGATCAGGTGATATCTTTCAAAGCACGGCAACGCGTTGATGTAGTCGTCCAGCTCAAAATATATAGTGCCGATGTTGCACAGGGCATAGCTTTCCATCTGGAGGTTTCCCAGCTGGCGGGCCAGGGTCAGGTACTGTTGGGCATACTCCATACTTTTCTCCAGCCGGCCCTGCACCTCATATATCAGCCCGATGTTGCCGAGGGCCGCCACCATCGTTTCATCGTCGCCCATCTCCTTGGCCAGCCCGGCCGTTTTCTGATAGCATTCTATGGCCTTCTCGTATTCGCCCATCTGGTAATAGATGATGCCCATATTGCCGGTGGCCCGGCAAACCGTGCCCCGGTTGCCGTTATTCCGGGCCAGCTCCAGGGCTTTCTGCAGGCATTCCATGGCCCGGGGGTAGTCGCCCTGGTTGTGGTAGATCTCGGCGATGCCGTCGTAGGTATGACCCAGACCTTCCGGATCACGGTTCTTGGTTTGGATCTTCTCCCGATTTCCGGAAAAGCTCAAAGGCTGCTTCATAATTCCCCATATTTGTCAATAACTGGGCCAGGCGGTTCTGGGTCTCGGTTAAATAGCCAAGCTGGCCGGCGTTTTCCAGCCAAGCCACGTTGCTCTGGTAGACCATTTCGGCATTTTCCCAATCGCCCAGGGTCTGCAGCAGGTCGGCCTTCTTGTTCAACAGGGCAAAGGGCCAGTATCCGCCCGCTGCCTCGGTGTCCTGTCCGGCCAGCCATAATCTAGCTACTTTGTATTTATGTCGGTTATTGTCAAATTCCATTTATCTCCGATGGTTTGGAAAAGCAAAAAACGAAATCAGAATAAAAGACAACCGCCAGAAATTATTACTTTGGGATAACACCTGGAGTATTCAACAGGGCCGCCCCGATGGCCCCGGCCCAAGGCCCCAGCCGGGCAAGCTTGACTTTCACCCCAAGGGCATTATAGGGCATGGCCCGCTGTTTCATTTCCCGGACAACTGGCTTCATAATATATTTTCCGGCCTGGGCCACTCCTCCGCCGATTACGATGGCCTGGGGGTTGAAGATGTTGACGTAATTGGCCAGGCCCACCCCCAGCAGGATCCCTGTCTCGGCCAACGCTTTGACGGCGGCAACTTCGCCCCTTTTGGCCCGAACCGATATTTCAACCACGGTGAATTTTGAATTTTGAATTTTGAATTTTGAATTCAGGAAGCGATAGCGTCTTACTATAGCCCCGGCTCCCACCATGGCCTCCAGACAGCCCTTGTTCCCGCAGAGACAGCTGGGGCCGTCGTATTTTATGCTGACGTGGCCCAGTTCCCCGGCGCCGCCGGTGAAGCCGCGGTACAACTTTCCTCCAAGCACTATGCCGCCGCCCACCCCGGTGCCCAGAGTCAGGCCGACCACATCCTGATACCCTTTGACCGCTCCGCAAAAAGTCTCGGCCAGCACAAAGCAGTTGGCGTCGTTGTCTATGGCCAGGGGGACATTCAATCCCTTCAATTCATTTTTCAGCAGTTGCTCCAAAGGCACCGCGTCCTGCCAGCCCGGCAAGTTGGGAGAGTTGCGGACCGTCCCCCTGTTCACCAGACCGGCCGAGCCGATGCCGATGGCCCGCACGGACATTTTATTGGCGGCGGCCCATCCCACCAACTTCCGGATGGCTGCGGCCATGGTGCCGATCACGGCCCGGGCCCCGCGCCGGGCGGAGGTGGGAACTTGCAGCCGGTGGACAGGTTTAAGCGTTTTGGCGTCCAGTAGCACCCCCTTGATGTTGGTGCCGCCAAGGTCCAGGCCCAGCAAGACAGATTTCATATGCTTCTCCATGCCGATAATGCTTAACTTAACTATAAGGAAGCCATGAATGGCAGGAAAATATTTCATGGGCTCCGGGGTTCCCGATAAATTTCATGTGTTTAGAATAACTAAAAGCATAGCATAAAACCAACAATTTAGCAAGGCAAACAGATTATGTTAAATGAGGGCTGAATGATTATCTAATCATCTTCGGGAACATGTTGATCAACAGGTTCCAAACCCGGGTGTCGCGTTAAAATTATCAGTGAGCATCGCAGTTGATGGCGATAAAGGCTTGTCTGCCTGTTTGAGGGCTTGGCAAAAGCCCGAGTTCAGACAAGCCCGCCGGCAACGAGAAGCGCAACGCGGGCCTGCTGTAGCGTAAGCAAGGCCCGGATAATGGTTCGGCGCTGCTCACCACGGGTTTTACGCGAGCCAACTTCGCCGAAGTAGCTTACTTTATAGCAGCCTGCTACGTAGGCTGAACGAGCTTTTTTCTTTTTGGTTCTTTTTATGGAGCCTGCCCTGAGCAAGCCAACCTGCCTTGCAAACGAAGGGGCGGCACAAAAAAGAAAAAGAACATACTAATGGGAGCAGATACTTGTGGTGAGCGACTTGTACTGAGCTTGCCAAAGTAAGCCGAACCAATAGTAGACATAAGGCCATGAATGGCCTTGCTTATCTTCGATGGGCATCCTTAACCCAGCCCTTACATGTCCGCCGACCTGTCCGCCGTAGTGTGAACGAAGGAGGAAGGCTGATCCGCTTTGCGGGGCAAGCTGGGGCAAGCCTGGGGCAAGCGGGGCCGTGGGCAGGCGTGGAGGAGAGGAAGCCCAATATAAAGCGTAAGCGGATGGCGCTTGAAGCGGCTAAGCATGATAGCGTAGGCGAAAGTAGTCCGCCGAAGAAAGACCGAATAGTAGCAATTTGCCGAGTTTTTCATTCTTTTGGCTAGTGAGGTGATAAACTTTATGGCAGAAGGTTTTGCCTTGTAAAGGTATTTTAGCAGGTTATCTATGGAACGGTCTTGTTCGCTCTTTTTCTTTTTGGGGTTAGTTCAAAGAAGTCTCTTATCGGAGCATTTCAAAGAAACCGACAAATTCTCCAATGTGCCGATGGAAGGCGCAGGCAAGCCTCTTTCCCATGCCGCTGATGTGATGGACGCTAAGATTGCATTTTTCTGCTAATTGTTCTTGGGTTAGACCGCGGGCTTTACGCAAACCTCTAATTTTTAGGCCCAATGTTTTAAAAACATAAAGGCAAAAATATATGAATGAAATCATAAGCCGGTTATAGGCATATCCGCCCGTATGGTCTTGCTGGCAGCGGCGGAAAACGCAATAGAGTTTATCCTTAAATAAGCTTTGGGTCAGCATAAACGAGCGAAAAGCTGCCAGACCAGGAACGCGAGTGAAGCGTATCCACAGCGATACGGTGAATGAGCGTGACGTAGTATGGCAGTTTTGCAGCCGTTTATGCCCAAATTGTTATTTGAGGATAAGCTCATAATACCCACCGAAACTTTTTGCAAAATTTTTGTAGAATTGTCTTGACAAGCAGCATGGTTTTGTAGTAATATGACATCACAAATTTTTAAAGCAGATTTATCCGCTTACCGCTTTACATTATAACGTTATCTTTGCCTGTTCCGACACCGAACTCACCCCACTTCGGCTCTGCACTTTGATAAACTCAGTGCAACGCTCAGCGCAAGCCTGCCTCCGGCTTCCCCCTCTCTTGATTTTAAAAGAGAGGGGGAAGGGAGAAGGTGAATTATTCATTAAACCCGTCCGAACGGCGCTAACTTTACGGGCCTTTTCTTGTATGGCCGGCTTTACTATCGAAAAGGGGAAAAACCATGAAAACACCAAATAAAAGCGTCGCCGATCTCAACAAACAGCCGGCCACCAAGGCTGATATTGCCAAATTAGAAACCGGTCTCCGTAAAGAC
>JACQXR010000002.1 GCA_016208585.1 candidate division TA06 bacterium
CACACAACAGAAACTGTGTGCTCTTTTTGATTTGGAAAAATATCAACTATCAGTTGTATAATACATTTTGTTTTTTAAAACACCTTGAATAACAAGCAGTTGTGAATTGTTTTTACAAATAACTAGGAAACTTGCGCTAGCAAGCAAAAAGAACGGGACATTGTACATTGGAGTGACTAACAACCTGATACTTCGAGTAAGGGAGCACAAAGGGGGCTTTGTCGAGGGCTTCACCAAGAAGTATAACGTTCAAATGCTTGTTTATTTCAAAACGTATGAGGATATCGGGGACGCTATCCTGCGAGAGAAGAGACTTAAGAAATGGAACCGTAAATGGAAAATTGAACTGATAGAAAAAATAAATCCGGATTGGAAAGACCTGTATAAAGATCTACGGTAATCACTGGATTCCCGCTTTCGCGGGAATGACAGGTAGTTTTAGGAGCATAGAAAATGATCAAGTCCTTCTCCGATCTGATGACTGAGGCCAAGGCCAAGGGGCCGAAAAAAGTGGCCGTGGCCGTGGCCCAGGACGGGGTGGTGCTCGAGGCGCTAGCCATCGCCCATCAGGAGAAGATCGCGCAGCCGCTGCTGTTCGGCGACAAAAAGGCGATCGAAGAGGCGGCGGCCAGGGCCAAGGTCGGCATCGCCACATGGGAAATCAACGACATCATCGACATGGCCGAGGCCTCCCGGGCGGCGGTGGCCGCCGTCAAATCCGGCCGGGCCGACTTCCTGATGAAGGGCCTGGTGGCCACCGCCACCTTCCTCAAGGCCGTTCTGGACAAGGAGGCGGGGCTGCGCACCGGGCGGCTGCTGTCGCATGTGGCGTTGATGGAGGTGGCGGGCTACCACAAGATATTTTTCCTGACCGACGCCGGCATGTGCGTCAAACCAGATCTGATAGCTAAGATCGACATCATCAACAACGCGGTGGAGATCGCCCACAAGATGGGGATGGAGAAGCCCAAGGTGGCGGTGCTGGCCGCGGTCGAGGTAATCAACCCCGAGATGCCGGAGACGATGGACGCGGCCGAGCTATCCAAAATGGCCGAACGCGGCCAGATCAAGGGCTGCCTGGTGGACGGCCCGCTGGCCCTGGATCTGGCGGTGTCATCCGAGGCCGCCGCCCACAAAAAGGTCAAAAGCCCGGTAGCCGGCGACGCCGACATCTTCATAGTGCCCGAGATCGCGGCCGGGAACATCTTCGCCAAGGCCCTGATCTACATGGCCGGGGCCAGGGCGGCCGGGATCATAGCCGGCGCGGCCAAGCCGGTGGTGATGCTCTCCCGCTCCGACTCCAAGCAGCAGAAGATAAATTCCATCGCTTTGGGAGTGGTCAGCTGCTGATGGTTGCCCACCGGCATATCTTGGCGCCGCTGCCCGACGACTGTTTCAAGGCCCTGCTTGACCAGACGTTCGACGAAGTCAGCTACGTAGACGCCAAGCGGCGCATCCTATACTGGAACAAAGGCGCCGAAACGATCACTGGCTACGCAGCCCAGGATATGGTCGGCCAGAAATGTGACCGCGATGAAGGGCTGTGCCACATCGGAGAAGACGGCACGCGGTTATGCGATAAACTTTGCCCATTGCTGGCGGCGATCGAAGACGGCAAGAACAGCCAGAAGAGAGTGCACCTCCGCAACAAGGACGGCAGGCGGATCCCGGTGGATGCGGTATCGTCGCCGGTCTACAACGGGCAAGGAAACCTGCAGGGCGCGGTCCAGATATTCCGGGATGCCAGCATCTACGAGGAGGAGGCCAAGGCCTCGGAGCTTCTTTCCCGGCTGGCCGCCCTGGACCCCCTGACCGAGCTGCTGAACCGCCGCAAGATAGAGATGGAGCTGGACCTGGAGCTGAAAAAATCGAAGCGCCTGGGTCTGCCGCTCTCCCTGATCTTCTGCGACCTGGATTATTTCAAGCACGTCAACGACGAATACGGCCACCAGGTGGGGGACGAGGTGCTGAAGGGAGTTTCCAAACAGCTGCAGGCCGGGATCCGGGAATACGACCGGGCAGTCCGCTACGGGGGCGAGGAGTTCCTGATCATGCTGCCCCAAACCAAGGCCGAGATTGCGGTGGAGATAGCCGAACGCCTGAGGCAGTCGGTGGAAAGGTGGAAACTGATTCACCAGGAGAAACTATGGCCTTTCAACATCACCATCAGCCTGGGAGTGGCCGAGCTGGCCAGGGACGAAAGTCCGGAAAGCCTGATAGACCGGGCGGACAAGGCTCTATACCGGGCTAAAAAATCCGGCCGGAATGCGGTTTTCGTAACTTGATGCTTGGTCTTGGGACCCAATATTTACCCCGGCATAATAACTTTTTTACATAATTGCAACCAGAGGAGAAAAAGTGGCGCCCATCACTTCATTGAAACAAATGGCGGAATTGGTCAAGGGCGGGTCTTTGAAAAGAGTGGCGGTGGCCTGCGGCCAGGATCCCGACATCCTCGGCGCTCTGGCCCGGGCGGTCAACGAAAAGCTGGCCCAGGCCATCCTGATCGGCGACCAGAAAAAGACCGAGGCTTTGGCCAGGGAACACAAGATAGATCCTAAAATATTCACCCTGATCGACGAGAGCGACTATAAGAAGGCGGCCGCCCGGGCGGTGGAGATGGTCAAGAAAGGCGAGGCCGACATGCTGATGAAGGGGCTGATAGACACCGCGGTCTATGCCCGGGCCTATCTGAACAAGGAGACCGGACTGACCACCGGAGGCACCGTCTCACATGTGGCGGCCTTCGAGGTCCCCAATTATCCCCGGCTGCTGATCGTCACCGACGCGGCCCAGATACCCTATCCCACCTTCGATGAAAAAGTGGCCATGATCAACCATGCCGTTTCGGTGGCCCACAAACTGGGAATAGAAACCCCCAAGGTGGCGGTGCTGGCGGCGGTGGAGAAGGTCAACCCCAAGATGCCCTGCACTCTGGAGGCCGCTCAATTGGCCAAGATGGCGGACCGGGGCCAGATCAAGGGCTGCATCGTGGACGGGCCGCTTTCCATGGACGCCTCGGTCAGCCCGGAATGCGCGGCCGGCAAAGGCATCAACTCGCCGGTGGCCGGCTATGCCGACATCCTGGTCTGCCCGGACATCCACGGGGCCAACATCCTGTACAAGACCCTGGCCCAGTTGGCGCACGCCGAGCTGGCGGCCATGGTCATCGGCACCAGCGCCCCGGTAGTGCTGACCTCGCGCACCGATTCCGACGAGACCAAGTTCATGTCCATAGTACTTTCGGCCCTGATGGCCAAATAACGCACGGAGCAAGGGCCTGGGGCGTTTGAGAAGCAATGATAAAAGCCGGGCGATGTTTGAAACGTTTGAAATGTTCAAACCGTTAAACACTTAAACGTTCAAACATTGTTGGAGGTTCTGGCGTGACATTTTAAACATCGTTTTGCAGGTTTCTATTGACTTTAACCGGGTTATATCTTATCCTTAATCAAACATCACGAGAATCGTTATGAAGATAGCCATCGGCGCCGACCACCGGGGATTTGCCTTAAAAGAGCAGATCAAGTCCGCCTTTTCCCCGGACAATCTGGAATTCAAAGATTTCGGGGCCGCAAACCGGGAGCCTTGCGACTATCCCGACTTTGCCCTGCCGGTGGCCCGGGCGGTGGCCAAGGGCGAGGCCGACAAGGGCATCCTGGTCTGCAGCACCGGCAACGGCATGGCCATCGCGGCCAACAAGGTCAAGGGGGTGCGGGCGGCCATCGCCATGACCCCGGACATGGCCCGCTACTCGCGGCTGCACAACGACGCCAACATCCTGGTGCTGCCGGCCGACTACATCGACCTGCAGCTGGTGCCCAAGATCGTCAAGGTCTGGTTAGAGACTGGGTTCGAAGGGGGGCGCCATCAGCGCCGGGTGGACAAAATAAAAAAATACGAAAACGAATAAAATTAACCTGGGAAAATTAAAACTATAAGGAAGCCAGGAAAGCCAGGAAAATTTTCTTTACTGGTTTGGCATACTCCTCACGAATATTGCATAGAATATAACTTGTCAGTAACTAAAAAGAATTGTGAAATCATTCAATGAAAAATATTCTGAAATTTTACCTGGCCCTGCTGGCGTTTACAGCTCCGGCGCTGGAAGCCCAAATCCAGCCCGGACTGGAGGTGGGTGCCCCGGCTCCCCCCATCGTATTGAAAAACCTGGACGGCGGCTCCACTTTTTATCTGCGGGATTACTGCGGCCAGCCCCGCACTCCCCGCACCCGCCAGCAGCGGGACGTGGTGGTCTTAAGCTTTTTCACCACCTGGTGCGAGAACTGCAAAAAGGAGATCCCCTGCCTGCAGGAGATGGCCTCCAAGTTCTCCCAGGACAGCATCCGTTTTTACCTGATAAACGTGGGCGAACCCAAGGATTCGGTGGAGGCCTATATCTTCCAGTGGGTGATCTCGCTGCCCATACTGCACGACGAGTTCTCGGCGACGGCCAAGAAGTACCAGGCCAACAACATGCCTACCCTGGCGGTGGTGGATAAGGCCGGTAGGATCGCAGAATACCACGCCGGGTTTGTGGACGGTTACGAGAAAGAATTGGAGGCCAAGCTCAATCTGTTGCTGGGCAAGACCAAGCCCGAAAGTCTGGCCGTCACACTTCGGCCCGGCTCAGTGCAGTCGCCCGACAGCGCGATTGCCGACACCGCCAAGGCCAAGGCCAAGCCCAAGGTCAAGGGAAAGAAAGGCAAGATTAAAAAAAGTGGATAAATTTAGCTTTCTCAAAGGAAAAACGCACCCTGCGCACCGGCTATAACTTATTTATTTGCTAAACGACGTCTTTATTTATCAATCAAAGACATTGGCCTTAAATGCTACAAAGCAGCATCCTTATATATCTGCGGAGTTTATCTATCTGCTTCAAAGAGACTTACCAGCAATATGCTATTGTACAATAATGAATCAGCGAAGTCGCGGTTAGGGTCAAAAGCCTGTACAGATTCAGTATATTTTTGTACAAAGAAAAAGTGAAGGACGTAATTTAAAATCCCAACCATCACCCAACAGCAAAATGAAAGCCAGTAAATAAGTTTCATGCCATCCCGAAATCACAATAAATACCCGGCTAAAATTTTCGCCGGAATAGGCCAAGTCACCCTGGACAATTTCCAGGAATGGGGCTCGGCCTTTTATTTATTCGGCCGGATCATTCTGGCCTTAAGACATGTGTTCAAGAATTTCCAGTTGATCCTCCAGCAGATGGTGGTGATGGGGGTTCATTCCCTGCCGCTGGTGCTGTTCTCGGCCGTCTTCACCGGGATGGTAGCCGCGGTCCAGGCCGCCTACCAGCTGCAGGGGCTGGCGCCGCCAATCTGGCTGGGCACCGGGATCGCCCGGGCGGTGATGATCGAGCTGGGCCCGGTGCTGACCGCGCTGGTGGTGGCCGGGCGGGTGGGGGCGGGCATCGCCGCCGAGTTGGGAACTATGCGGGTCACCGAGCAGATCGACGCCCTGGAGACCATGGCCATTGACCCGGTGTCCTTCTTAGTGATGCCCCGGTTCGTGGCCGGAGCGGTGATGTCTCCGGTGCTGACCATCTTTGCCAATTTCGTGGCATTGATCGGAGGCTGGTTAGTGGCGACGGTCTCGGTGGGCATCTCCTCCCAGGTCTATCTGGACGGCCTGAGGTTCCACTTCCACACCAAGGACCTGATGGGGGGCATAGTGAAATCAATATTCTTCGGCATCATCATCGCCACCTCCGGGTGCTTTCACGGCTTTGCCACCGAGGGCGGGGCCGAGGGGGTAGGCCGGGCCGCCACCAAGGCGGTGGTCACCGCGGCGGTGCTGATACTGATCTTTGATTATATAGTTTCGGCCTGGATATTCGGGTGAACCGGAATCTTTAAACCACCAAGACACCACTAAAGAGATTTCTAATTGTTGGGGGAATAAAAAACCATGGACACATTCGCCCAAAACGCCGCGTTGTTAGGCCTGGGACTTGGTCTCTTGGCAGTTATCATCTTAGTTGCTTCCATCGCCCTGAAGATCAAAAAAAAGATCGGCCTGGGCTCGCTGTGGAGCGGTTTCCTGTTCTTCCTGATCCTGCTCCTGGCCGGTGCCACTATGTTTTCGCTGTCCCTGTTCGCCCGTACCTACAGCCTTTTGAGCAACGACCAGCTCATCGGAACGGTCACTGCGTTCAAGACTGATAACGGTCTGCAGATGCGCTTCACCGACGAAACCACCGGCGCCAGGCACGTCTTCCCCCTGGCCGGGGACCAGTGGATGATCCAGGGGTATATCCTGCGCTGGAAGCCTTTTTTGAGGTTTCTGGGGGCCAAGCCCTATTACCGGATCACCCGTTTTTCCGGGCGATGGGAATCGCCCGATTCCACCACGGTTTGCAATTACCAATTGGTCAAGGAGCCGGGATACTGGGGAGCTCTTTTGCGCTACGGACAAAAACTGCCTCTGATTGACGCGGTACAGGGGATAGCCGCCTTCCAGCATTCTGGTCCCGATACCTTTATGGTATATATCACCGATGCCGGGTTTGTTTTGAAGAAATGATATTGTAAAAACTATTCTCCGCTTTCTCTTTGTAGAGAAAGCTCCAAAGAGAACTTTCGCCCAGTGCCGCCTTGAAGTTATGATATCCGGCTGCCTGAATGTCTTGATCACGAAATATGGTAAAATCAAAGCAAAACACTCTTTTCCCTCCTTTGTCGGGAAAACCGGCAGCTTTTGCCAGGCAGCAGCGCTGAAGCGAACCTGGGCTTGGTCCCGGTAAATGGCCGCTTCAGCGGACGGGAATGTCAGAGTGGCCGTTAACCCCGCCAGGGCGGGGAGGCCACGGATATATTTGCTATCCCGGGAGGTGCGCGGCCGAGCTCTTTGGTTACTTTCTGGCGGTACAGAAAGTAACATTAAAAAATGCCGCTTCGCGTGTTTCTGTGGGTAACCACAATATGTTGTGATATAATGTGTTCATGGATGAAAAACAATTCTACACAAGGCTGCTGGGGGTAAAAGACCCTTGGCACATCAATAGGGTAGATCTCAACAGGGACAAGGAACGCGTTGACATAATAAGAACGTGTTAAACCTTCCGTCAGCGTATATATCAAAAGCAACAATAGACGGTATTATCAAAAGAATCGATAGCCTGCGACCATGATAATTCAAATGATTTGTAAAAATATTTATAGGACGATCCCCCTGAAACTCAATGTTTACGCGGATTGTTGTTTTAAGTAAGCTATAATTAACGCTTTTTTCCGGTAATAACTAAACGGCAATTATGAACTGATATCTGAGGACAATGAAGATCACCTTTCACGGTGCAACCCGCACCGTCACCGGTTCGATGTATGTGATAGAACTGGGCGGCAAAAAACTTTTACTGGAATGCGGCATCCATCAGGGGCCCCGGGAGCAAAGCGAACAGCAGAACCAGAAACTGCCGTTTGATTCAGCCAAAATAGACGCCATGATACTCTCCCATGCCCATCTGGATCACAGCGGCAATATCCCAACTTTGGTCAAGCAGGGCTATGCCGGCGACATTTCCATGACCTCTGCCACCCGGGATCTTCTGGGGTTGATGCTAAGGGACTCGGCCCATATCCAGGAATCGGACACTGTATTCGTCAACAAAAAGCGAAAACAGCAGGGGCTTCCTCCAAAACTGCCGCTCTACACCATGAGCGACGCCGAAAAAGCCCTGGATGCCTTCGTCAGTTATTCCTACGAAAGAACTTTCAGTCCCCTGCCGGGAGTCAAAGCCATATTTCACGACGCCGGGCATATCCTGGGCTCGGCCATGGTGGAGCTGGAGCTAATCGAGAGCGGAAAGACCAAAAAATTCTTCTTCACCGGAGACCTGGGCCGGAAGGGACTGCCCATCATCCGCGACCCCTACCAGCCGGAGGGGGCCGATTACCTGATGATGGAGAGCACCTACGGCGACCGCCTGCATAATCCCATAGAACAAAGCGTGCTGAAACTGCAAAACCTGGTGCGCCAGGTCTGCCAGCGGCGGGGCAAGGTCATCATCCCAGCCTTTTCGGTGGGGCGGACCCAGGAAATAGTCTACGAACTGCACAAGATGTTCGAGGCCGGGGCCCTGCCCCGGGTGCCGATCTATGTGGACAGCCCGCTGTCGGTCAACGTTACCGGCATCTTTAAGCTGCACCCCGAATGCTTTGACGCCGAGACCAGGGGAATGATTATCAACCATGATGACCCCTTCGGTTTCGGGCGCCTGACCTATGTGTCCGCCGCCGAGGACTCCAAGCGGCTCAATATGCTCAAAGAGCCGGCCATCATTATTTCGGCTTCGGGGATGTGCGAAGCCGGGCGCATCCTGCATCATCTGCGCAACTCGGTGGAGGATCCCAGGAACGCCGTGCTGATCGTGGGTTTTCAGGCCGAGGGGACCCTGGGCAAAAAGTTAGTGGATAAATGGCCTGCGGTCAGGATCTTCGGAGAAGAGCACCAGGTCAAGGCCCAGGTGGAGGTGCTGAACGGATTTTCGGCCCATGCCGACAAAAATGAATTGTTGGGTTTCGTCCAGCAGGCCAAGGGGGGCTTGGGACAGGTTATTTTGGTCCATGGCGAGGAAAAACAGTCCTTAAGCTTTGCCCAAAATCTTAAAGACTTGAATTACAAAGTGGAAGTGCCGGTTTCCGGTCAGACCATGGAATTATGATTAAACTCTTGACTTTCGGCAACCGGTAAAGTTATAATCATAAGTGGTAAACGGCAAATCGCAAACTGTAAACTGTAACGCGCCTGTAGCTCAATTGGATAGAGCGCCGGCCTCCGAAGCCGGAGGTTACCCGTTCAACTCGGGTCAGGCGCACCATAAAACCACTTTAGTATGAACAGTATCACAACCATTTTAAAAACGGCGAGCATTCATCCCCGGCTGGGGGCCTGGCTCGTCTTTTTTGTTGTCGCCTCAGTCTATATGTTTACGGCGGCTCCCACCATCGGGTCGATCGATTCCGGAGAATTGTCCCTGGTCGTAAAAACATTAGGAATAGCCCATCCCACCGGATATCCCCTTTTTACCCTGCTGGGTAAGATATGGATCACCCTGATGTTTTGGGGCGATCTGGCTTACCGGCTGAATATTTTTTCCGGTTTGATAGGGGCCTGCGCCGCCGCCCTTTTATTCCTCACGCTCGGACAGTTGGGAATAAGGCCGGTATTGTCCCTGGCTGGAAGCCTGTTATGGGCCTTCTCGCCGGTGGTCTGGGATCAGGCTACGGTGATCGAGGTCTACGGACTGACATCATTATTAGGCATATTGCTGATCTGGTTGTCGCTGAGATACAAAAAAGAAAACGATTTCAGATTATTGTCTCTGATTGCTTTCATTGCCGGACTTGGTTGGGGAAACCACTTGAGCCATTTATGGTATTTGTCCGGAGTTCTGATAATAGTATTGAATAAATCCATTATCACCAATTGGAAAAGAATATTGTTACCGGTTGTCCTTTTTTTACTGGGCCTCTCGGTCTATCTGTATCTGCCGTTGCGCGCGATCAATGACCCTCTTATGAACTGGGGCGATCCTTCAAACTGGCCAAGGTTTTTGGGACATGTTACCGGACGCCAGTACCGGGTATGGATGCTCAATAATTCATTCCCGGAACTGTGGCACAACCTTGTTCGTTTTCTGAAAATCGCTGCCAACCAGCCCTGGATATTCATCAGTTGGCTGGCAGTTCCCGGCTTTATCTGGTTAGTTATAAGAAATAAGAGGGCGCTGGCGGCTTTAGCCGCAGTCATTCTGGCCTCGGTATTTTACGGAATAAACTACAGCATCCCTGATATCGCGGCTTATTTTTTGCCGGCCCTGGCCGCTCTGAGCATTGCTGCCGCTTTCGGATTGCAGGCATTATCTGAATTATTAACCGATAAAATAAACGCCAAGGGGTCCGCCATATATTGCTGGGCCGCACTGGCATTATCCTTAACAGTGCCCGCAGCTAACTGGCGGCAGGCCGACCGCAGCCGGGATCACTTTACTATCGAATTTGCCAATGATATCCTGGTGTCGGCCGGGTCCAACGCCGTGATCCTGACCGACAACTGGGACATCTACGCCCCGGTCCTATATCTGCAACATCAACAGGGGCTTCGTTCCGATTTAGCGCTGGTTGACAAAGAACTGCTGAGGCGCAGTTGGTATTATTCTTACTTGGAAAAGCAGTACCCGGAATTTTATGAATCCTGCCGGCCGGAGATAGAAGCCTTCTTGCCCCAGTTGTATCTCTTTGAGCACGGCCAGGCCTATGATCCGGCCGAGCTCCAGGACCGGTATCAGGATCTGCTGAATGCTCTGGCGCTCCGCAATTATTACGATATGCCGGCCTATCTGACTCGGGCTGACAGGAAAGGGGATTACTCCCAGCTGGCCCTTAATTATGAACGGGTGCCCGAAGGGCTTTTGTACCGCCTTAAGCTGCCTGGGATTGTGACCGGATTCGAGACCGACACGTTATTCTGTCAGACAACGAATGCCGTCGATACTCTGCAATTATCGGAGCGGGAAAGACTGCTTTACAAAACCTATCCCAACCTGCTTTATCAGCGGGGAATATATTTGGCTTGGAACATGCATTATACTGAAGCCCTGCAGTATTTCCAGAGGGCGCTAAGCTATGACGACAAACGCCCCTTGATTTATCTGGGGCTGGGAGGGGCGTACACCGGGTTGAACCGGGTGGAGGCGGCCTTGTCGGCCTTTAATAAGGTATTGGAGCTTGATTCGTCCAACCAGACGGCCCGGGAAAATATCGAACGACTAAAGATGTTCACTCCCGGCGGACCTAAAAGCTACAGGATGGAGATCAAGCAGTGACAGAATATGGTCTGGTGTTATTGTACTCCAGAGAAATATATCACTATCCAAAGTTTGATTGTAGAAGTCAGTAAAATGTTGCGCGCGCTTATGGTGAGTATCAAAAATGCCTAAACCCTATCGGCTATCAGCTAAGGACTTGGTTATGTTTGCCCGGGAAGCCCGGTCGAAGGCCTACGCTCCGTATTCCAAATTCAAAGTGGGCGCGGCTCTGCTGGCTAAAAACGGCCAGGTCTACCTTGGCTGCAACGTGGAAAACGCTTCCTTCGGTCTGACCTGCTGCGCCGAGCGCAACGCGGTATTCAAGGCCGTCTCCGATGGCCAGCGGGAGTTCAAGGCCATAGCTATTCACTCCGATTCCCCGGAACCTACGGCTCCCTGCGGGGCCTGCCGCCAGGTGCTGAGCGAATTCAGTCCCGGGATGCTGGTGATCATGGCCGGGGCCAGAGGGATGGTCAAATCGCGAAAATTAAAGGAACTGTTGCCTAATTGCTTCGGGCCAAAATCACTGAAAACTTTTAATAGCCACCAAGGCACTTAATCCGTTAATTGTTTAGTTAGCAGTTAATCGTAAATCGTCAATCGTGTTTGTGTCATAGTGCCTTTGTGGCTGAATAGTTACCAAAAATAAAACATAAGGAGAACGATTTGTTCAGCATAGCATTTGCCATGGGACAGCCGGGAGCCCCGGCCCAGGGCCAGCAGAGCGGCGGCGGTTTACTGAACTTGCTGCCAATAGTAATCATGTTCGTCATCATCTACGTCCTGCTGATCCTGCCCCAGCAGCGCCAGCAGAAAAAACACGCCCAGATGCTCAAGGGCCTGCAAAAGGGAGACAAGGTGGTGGCCGCCGGCGGCATCCACGGCACGGTGGTGGGGGTGGACGATGCCCGGAACATAGTGGTGGTCAAGATCGACGAGAACGTCAAGATCGAAGTGCAGAAGTCAACGGTCAGCGTCAAAATAGAAAAGTAAGCGCGATCATATCTTTGATTTAATCGGCGCAACCAATTTAATCACTATCATCAGGCTGTTAACCAATATCAGACATCTCGCGATCCTCTCCTTGCTGCGATAAGCTCAACACAAGGAGCAGGGAAGAAGGAAAGCGGGGTGCGGGAGGTCTTCTATGAACAAGATTTTTAGGGCGCTCAATCTGGTTATTCTAATGTTCCTCGGGCTTTTCAGCTTGAGCGCGGCCTCAGAATTCTGGAACTTAGAGCCTGGCATAATTGGAGCCAGATCAGCGGCCCTCGGCGGGGCCGATGCGGCCTTGGCCGATGAGCCGGCAGCCATATTTTATAATCCGGCGGGATTGGGACAGATAAAGAAAAAGTGCTTTGCTGCGGGATTATATATATGCTCGGCCAAGGGAGCGCCAGTTGTTCCGGTTGTTCATGAAACTTCGCCTGCGGATCCCTGGGGATATTATCAGAACGAATATCCCTGGTCGGAAAAGATCAAAGGCCTTGATTTTATCGCGGGAGTTTTCCGCTGGCGCAACTTTACCCTGGCTGGAGGATATTCCCGTCCCTATCGGAGAATTAGGGAATACGATACCGTTTTGGCGTGGAAGGATTACAGCATACCATATAAATGCAATTTCCAGGCTGATCGTTTTACATTGTCTATGGCGGTATCGGCTAAAGATAAGATTTACGGAGGTTTTGCGGTGCATTTTTATCAGGCCCAAATATACAACAGCGATTTCAGTATTGACCGGAGATCATACCAATATGATTCCATAAACATCAGGCGATACCTCTGGGTAAATTGGGAAAGAAGCAACCTTGAGGCTACAGGGTCCGGCCTGGAGATAGGCTTATTAGCCAAGCCCGCCAATGATATCTCCCTGGGGTTTACCTTGGCCTCCGCCGCCAGCCTTGAGGGCGAAGAACTTTGGGACAACTATTCCTATTATGCCTATAACGACACGGTGGGTCAGGATACTCTTTACAGTTATAGTTTCTGGAACCAGGTAGAATTGGGTTGGAAGCTAAGACTGGCCGCAGCTTTTGGCGATCCAAAGGAGACCTGTCTGTTGTTAAGTTACATGTATCAAGGGGGATCTGATAATGGGACTATTGCTTATCCGATGGTTTATCCCGGGATATACCCCAGCCAACTTGAATTCACGACCGAGACCAGCGGCTTGGCCGCAGGGATACAGATCGCTGCAAGAAAAGATCTGCTCATTAGGGCGGGGGGCTCTAATACGGCTGGAATTTTGAAGGGCAGTTTGGGCCTGGGTTGGCAGTATAAAAATATGGCGCTGGATTGCGCCTACCGCCAGGTTATTTCTTCCACCAAAAGATATAAATCAAAAGAAATTTTTGTAAGCGCCGGATATAGTTTTTAGTCCCTGCAAATGGATACGAAAAAGCAAAAAATACTGCCCGTCAGAATCTACGGCGACCCGGTGCTGCGGCAAAAGGCCGAGCCGGTAAAGAACATCGACGGTTCGCTGATCTCTTTGGCCGGCCAGATGATCGAATCACTGGCTTTGGCCCGGGGGCTGGGATTGGCAGCGCCCCAGGTGGGCCATTTGCTGGCCCTCTGCATCATCAACCTGCCGGCCCTGGATTCAAAACAGGCCAAGCCGCTGATACTGATAAATCCCCAGCTGCAGGCTTCCGACGGAAAAGCCGTCTATCAGGAGGGATGCTTAAGCTTTCCCGGAATGTACGCCGAGGTGGCCCGGCCCCAAACCGCGACAGTCACCGGGCTGGACCGGGACGGCAATCCGCTGGAGCTGGAGGCTTCCGAAATTTTGGCCCGGGTGTTTCTGCACGAGTTGGACCACCTCAACGGGGTGCTTTTCATAGATCACCTGAGCCCAATCAAACGCCAGCTTTTAAAAAAGCGGCTCAAGGAATTGATTGCCAAAACCGGGGACAAAGTCCGATGAGAAATATTTTCCGCCATGTCAAAGGACAGGTAATCAAGCTGGATGAAGACGGCGCCAGTCTTTCCGAAGCCGCGGCCCAAGCTGTTGAGGCGTTGAACCGGGGACGGGTGATGGCCTTTCCCACCGATACCGTCTATGGCTTGGGGTGCCGGGCCGACCAGCTTCGGGCCGTCAAAAGAATATACCGGCTTAAAGGGCGGAACTTTTCCAAGCCCCTGATCCTTTTCATAAAAGATTTTCGGGTACTTTCCCAGGCCACCCGGCAAATCCCGGAATATGCCCAGAAGCTGATAGATGTCTATTGGCCGGGGGCTTTGACCATGGTCTTCCAGGCTTCGGCCCAGGTTAAAAAATGGGGACTGGATAAAAACGGCACCATCGGCATCAGGATTCCCAAGCATCAGGCGCTGCAGACCATCCTGGATCAATTGGACTGCCCCCTGGCCACTACCAGCGCCAATGTCAGCGGGGCCGCGGAATCCTGCAATATCCAGCAGGTGATGGAATCATTCAAATCCCCGGTGGACCTGATCCTGGACGGGGGGACGCTGCCCCGCTGCCGCCCGTCCACGGTACTGGACCTGTCCCGGGAGCATCCGGTAGTTCTGCGCCGGGGCGATATCGGCCGGCAGGAATTATCAGACCTTTTGCGGCTGCCGGTAAAGCAGGAAAAAGTTGAAGTGCTGTTTGTCTGCACCGGCAATACCTGCCGCAGTCCCATGGCCGAAGGACATCTCAGACATATTTTGCCCAAACAGTGGAAAGACAAGGTTACGGTCCGCTCTTGCGGCACCAGGGCTTTGCCGGGGATTCCGGTCACTGACAAGGGGCAGGAGACCGCCAAAAAATGCGGCTTTGACATCTCCAGCCACCGCTCACGGACGCTGACGGACAGCTTGATAAAACAGGCTGACATCATCATAGCCATGGAGGAAAGCCACCGGCAGGATATCCTCAAACTTTACCCCAAAGCCCTGGTATCGCTTTTGGCGGCGGACGGAGTTCCCGATCCCATCGGCGGGACCCTGGAGGATTACGCCAAGACCCTGGACCTGATAATGCGGGAAATGCCGGATGTGCTGGAGAAGATAAAAGAGATCCTGGCTTGAAAAAAGTCCGGGAACGAGCCGGCCAACCAAAAACTTGAATACATTTTTATTTTTTGGTATACTTAACATATTGTAATGGCTTGCCCGCGAAATATGCGAAAAATATTTTCGTGATTTTTGTGAAGGGAAAAAATCCTGGCGTCCTTCGGAAGCATAGCAAGGTCCCAATCTCAGAGCCTGCGCCGAGATGGCTCCAGACATGGCTTACGAGGTGATGACGCAGCAATAATATTATTCGAGCAAAACAACGGGGCGAGGAAGCAATTCTTTGTAGTCGGGCAGTTAGCTCAGTTGGTTAGAGCGCTGGTCTCACATACCAGAGGTCACAGGTTCAAATCCTGTACTGCCCACCAGAGCTTAATAAATTCATTTGATAGTCCCTTTCACTCAGGAAGCAACCAGTAAAGTATAGGTGCTAACTAACTCAACCCCACTTCGCAAGTCTAATATAGGCAATACTTCCACCGACACTCTTGCTTCCTCCTTCGTTGCTACTACGGCGAACCACCGCCACAACCCATGGCCCCGCTGCACGCCAGAGCCTCGCCTTTGCTGGCGGGGCGGGGCGGGGCAAGCAAGTCGGCGGACAGGCAGTGTTGGCTTTGCCCCTTCTCTTTGCTTCGGCAGGCCTGTTTATTACGTTTTAACGGCTTTAAACCAACATTTCAACTCTGCACAAGCATATTTCCCCGGAACAATTGGGCATTTCACCAGTGCAAACGGGTATTTTACCGGAACAATTCCATATTTCACCGGGACAATTGGGCATTTCACCAGTGCAAACGGACATTTCACCGGAACAATTCCATATTTCACCTTTACAAAACCATTGTTCACCGGGACAATTGGGCATTTCACCAGTGCAAATGGGCATTTCACCAGTGCAAACGGGTATTTTACCGGAACAATTCCATATTTCACCTTTACAAAACCATTGTTCACCGGGACAATTGGGCATTTCACCAGTGCAAACGGACATTTCACCGGAACAATTCCATATTTCACCGGGACAATTGGGCATTTCACCGGAACAAAAGCATATTTTACCCTAACAAAACCAAACTGACCTCCCCCAATTCCCTTTCCTCACGGGGAAGGGATATAGGGTTAGGCCAAAACCATAAACCCCAACACTTAAGGAGGCTCGTATGCCCGTCAAAACCAGCCGCACCATCGCTGCCCAGCTCAACTCGGCCCAGGTGGCCATCTCCAACACCCTGACCGACCCCAGGATTCATAAGCCGATGGCCGAATACGGTTTTTCCGTGGCCAGGATCAAGGAGGGCCAAAAGCTTTACGAAACGGCCCGGTTGTCGCTTAACGTCCACAAGGCCCTTTCCGGCCAACAACAGTACAAAACCTCCGAAGTGAACCAGATCACCAAAAACGCCTACGACGTCTACCAGGCCCTGGCCAAGATAGCCCGGGCCATCTGGCATAAGGACAAGCCCCGGTTGGAGGCCCTGGGGCTGCACGGCAAGATGCCCAAGACCACCGACGGATTTCTTACCGCGGCCTATGTTCTGTTCGACAATGCCGCCGGGCCGGACGTCAATCTGCCCACCAAGGGCGAGGGTGAGCTGGCAGATTATGGGTATACCAAGGCCAAGCTGGCGGCCGAGCGGCTGAAGATAGTGGCCCTGGACAAGATGAACCAGGCCCAGGAAGCGGCCAAGGGCGAGGCCCAGAACGCAGCCCGCGACCAGCAGGCGGCTTTGAATGCCCTCAACGAATGGATGTCCGTGTTCATCAAGATCGCCAAGGTGGCTTTAAGGAACAAGAGGGAATATCTGGAGAAGATTGGGGTGCTGGCCCGGAGCGGAAAGACCAAGGCCCAAAGGGGGGCGCCCAAGAAGGCCGCGGAGACCAGGGCCAGGAAGAAGATGAAGTAGCCCTACACCCCACTAAGGTCGTGGCAACTATTGCTTTTGGCTAAAGCCAAATAGATTTCACTACACCCCAAGACCGCCACGACCTGAAGGTCGTGGCAACTAAGGTCGTGGCAACTAAGGTCGTGGCAACTAAGGTCGTGGCAACTAAGGTCGTGGCAACTAAGGATAAACTCTAAGAAAAGGGGATTCAATGAAAGCAGAATTCACTGCTATTATTGAAGCCGCCCCTGAGGGCGGCTACTGGGCTATTTGCCCGGAGGTGCCTGGAGCCAACGGACAAGGCGAGACAATCAAGGAAACAAAGAATAGTTTACGGCAAGCTATTGAATTGATTCTGGAAGATCGCAAGGCGGACATCCTGCGCGGCCTGCCCGAGGATGCCATTCAGGATACGGTGCTGATTGGATGAAACGGCGGGATATGGAACGCAAATTGCGGATGGCCGGCTGTTACTTAAAGCGGGAAGGCAGTTCTCATGCTCTTTGGATCAATCCGAAAAGCGGGGTTGCGGAAGCGGTTCCACGGCACCCGGAGATCAAGGAGCCATTGGCAAAGAAGATTCTGAAGAATCTAAATGTAGAATGTAAGAAGTTGGTTTGAATTGCCACGACCTGAAGGTCGTGGCAACTAAGGTCGTGGCAACTAAGGTCGTGGCTAAGGGTTGGGGGTTAGAAATATATGATTATCCCATCTATTCAGGAAAGAACTATAAGAGAGTTGGAGGTTCTAAACTCAACCCCTTCACTTCCCCTTCTCTTGCATCATGTTAGTCCGAATTTGTCTAAGAGAAGGGGACACAGAGGGGATGAGTTCGAAAGTTATTTAGAAATATTCATCCGGCCCAGGGATCAGGCCCAACCGTCCTGCGGTAGCCCGCAGGACGGTTTCTTTTGACCTCACCCTGCCTTTCCTCCTCCGCTAAAGCGGAGTTTACCCCGTTACAAAACGGGGGCGGACAAGTCGGCGACCCTCTCCTAATGGCCCACTTCGCCGTAGTAGCCATTATTATTGCTGCCTGCTACGTAGGCTGAACGTTAGGAGAGGGCCTGCACTGAGTGGAGCAGTTTATTATGGCAAACGAATGGGGGGAGGGGTGAGGTCAAAAAAACATTTGAGCCTCGCCCCAAAATAAGGTATAATCATTTAACATGAGCAAAATCTTGAAATCCATAGCCGGGATGTCCTTGGGCACCCTATTCTCTCGCTTGACCGGGTTCGTCAAATGGGCGGCGCTGGGGGCGGCGCTGGGCTTTACCCCCCTGGCCGACGCTTACAACCTGGCCCATGTGCTGCCCACCATGATCTACGAGCTGATCCTAGGCGGGATCCTCTCGGCGGTGTTTATCCCGGTGATCGTGGAACAGCTTTCGGAACACGATCCAAAAGAGGCCTGGCTCAACATCAGCCAGGTGATCAACGTCGGACTGATAGTGATGGCCGCCACCACTGCGCTGTGCTTTGCGGCCGCGCCCCTTTTGGTCTACCTCCAGACCCTCAAGGCACTGGCCGCCACCCGGGAACAGGCGCTGTTCTTCTTTTGGTTATTCATCCCCCAAATCTTCTTCTACGGGCTTTCGGCCATCGGCGGGGGGATCTTAAACGCCCGGGGGAAATTCGCCGCAGTAGCCTATGCCCCGGTAGCCAACAATCTAATGGTCATCGCCGCCCTGTTCGCTTATAAACTTTTCCCCTGGTTCGGTACGGCCGGGCTGGCCATCGGCACCAGCTTCGGGGCGCTGGCCCAGGCGCTGCTGCTCCTTCCCGGCCTTAAAGCCTGCGGCTTTAAATACCACGGCACCGTGAACTTCAAACACCCGGCGGTGGTCAAGACCTTCAAACTTTCCCTGCCGGTGATATTATACGTGGCCTTCAACCAGTTGAACCTAAGCGTCCAGAACAACCTGGCCATCGGCATTGAAGGCGGGGTCTCGGCCCTGCAGTACGCCTTCGCCTTTTACATCCTGCCCCACGGGCTGCTGGCGGTGTCCATTGGGGCCGTGCTGCTGCCGGGGCTTTCCCAAATGGCGGCCAAGAAGGAATGGCAGGATTTCGCCGGCGCCGTCCACCGGGGGATAAGCTGGAGCGCGCTCGGCATCATCCCGTCAATGGCGGCGCTGATCACCTGCAGTTTCCCCATCGTCCAGTCGCTGATGCAGCATGGGCGCTTCCAGGCCGCCGACAGCCTGATGCTGGCCCGGGTGCTGTCCCTGTATTCGCTGGGCTTGTTCTCGTTCACATTGTATCTTTTTTTGAACCGGGTTTTTTATTCCCTGCAGGACACCAGGACCCCGATGATCCTGAACTTCACCGGCAATGTCTTCAATTCGGCCTTCAACCTGCTGGTGGTGGGGAAACTGGGCGTAAACGGCCTGGCTTTGGGGCACGTCGCCGCCTATACCCTGATTGCCGTATTGAGCCTGGGGCTGATCAGTTCCCGGATCAAGGAAATAAAGTTATTGGCGCTGCTGCCGGTGCTCCTGAAAACAACGGCAGCCTCATTGCTGGTCGGCCTGATGGGCTGGGGTTTGAGCATTGCCTGGCAGCGCTGGATTGGCGGGGGACATTTTGGGCCAAAAATATTTTACCTGGCGGCCCTGCTGCTGGTATTGGGAGCGGTCTATCTGATGCTGGCCAGATTATTCAGGATCACCGAGATGATGGAAATGTTTAAGATGCTGCGGCCGGCGGCCAAACCGGAGAAACCGCTATAAAATTTTGCCACCAAGACACCAAGACACATCAAAGCCAAATCGTGAATCGTGAATGGTGAATTGTGAATAGTTATTTTTGTGCCTGGGTGTCTTTGCGGCTGGTAATAAGTGTCTAAAC
>JACQXR010000003.1 GCA_016208585.1 candidate division TA06 bacterium
AGCCGTCATCACTTTATTATGGTCGTTTTTGGTAACCATGTTTTCTTTGATCCATTCTATATCTTCAGTGTTTTTCAAAGTCTGTATAGCCAGCTTGCCAATGGATTGCTTGACGCTGCCCATGTCGGTTTTGAGCGCGGACACGTCCTGCTTGAGCGCGGACACGTCTTGCTTGAGCACGGACACGTCTTGCTTGAGCACGGACACGTCTTGCTTGAGCACGGACACGTCTTGCTTGAGCGCGGACACGTCTTGCTTGAGCACGGACACGTCTTGCTTGAGCACGGACACGTCCTGCTTGAGCGCGGACACGTCCTGCTTGAGCGCGGACACGTCCTGCTTAAGAACATGGACATCGTCCTTGACTGCTTTCAGATCTTTTTTTGCCGCCATATCCTTGCGCAGGCCGGCTTCCATTTTGACCATGTCTTTACGGAGACCGGTTTCTAATTTGGCAATCTCAGCCTTGGTGGCCGGCTGTTGGTTGAGATCAGCGATGCTTTTATTTGGTGTTTTCATGACTTTTTCTTTTCGTTCATAAAGTATGCCCTATTAAAAATACGCTGAAGACATGAGTTAGGCCCCACTTGTGGTAAAAGCAGCCCCCTTATATTTCCACCGAACCATGTTTTGCAGCCGAATGGATATCCGCTCCCCAAAGCTACGATGCAAGGCTATCATAAATCCATGGTGGTTATCAATACCTTTTCGCGGAAATTTTGCATAAATTTTACGTGGTCATTTTAGCGCCTGCCCCCGTTGGATAACTTATCCCACGGCGACTGCCCTTTTGTTTCCCTTTAAAAATCAGGCAAACCTTCGACCCCGGCTATCCTCCATTTATCCTTGCGCTTGAACTTGACCGCCAAAGCCTGGGGGTTCCCGAACGACCCCAGCAAAAATCCCTGCTCCCCGCCTTTGGAGACGATGACCATGACCTTGATGGTGTCCACCGCAGTCCCGTCCTGGGCAATGACCTTCTGATCGTCCATTACCACTTTTACTTTTTCAAACTCCATGAAGAACAGGGCCAGCGCGGTGTCGGCTTTCGCCTTGGTCATGGCGCCCTGGCTGAAATCCTCATCAATGTTCGACATGATGAAGGCCTTGTCCTTTTTGGTCAACCCTTGCAGCGCCTGCTTCATAACGGACCTGATCCGGGCCGGCTGGCTGAAATGATTATTATAGACCGCCAGACATATTACGGCCAGCAGGGCTGCGCCCAGCGCCAGGATTATTTTGTTCTTTAAGGTCATTGGTTATTCACAAAATTACGATAGAATTATAATCTAATCGTCCGATTACTTTATTTTCCGGGACCAGCCCCAGGTTCGCTTTCAGCGCTGCTGCTTGGCAAAAGTTGCCGGTTTATCCGACTTTAAGTCGGGTAAAGAATTTATTGCCTGGATTATGCTTTTTTTTCGGGTCAATAAGTTCAGGCAGCTGGCTATTAGGACATCAAAGCAGCATCCTTATATATCTGCGGAGTTTATCTATCTGCTTCAAAGAGACTTACCAGCAATATGCTATTGTACAATAATGAATCAGCGAAGTCGCGGTTAGGGTCAAAAGCCTGTACAGATTCAGTATATTTTTGTACAGAAGTAGCCTTTGAGAAAGTTGAATATAGCTTTTGATCTTAGCTTAAATTAGGATTGTTTGTCAAGCCCCAATTTACATCACCCAATTTACATCATCAAATTTACATCAGCCCAAATTTACATCAGGTTATAGTTTAATTTATGTTTTTTTTATATGATGCTACACCCTCCCGAACCTTCTCTCCCTTTGCTGATACTCCACCAACGCCCGGTACAGGTCATCTTCCCCGAAATCCGGCCAAAGCGCTTCGGTGAAATAATACTCGGCATAGGCCGCCTGCCAGATCAGGAAGTTGGAAAGCCTGCTCTCGCCCGAGGTCCTGATGATCAGGTCCGGGTCCGGCACCTCCGGGTGGTAAAGGTATTGTTGGATCAGCTTCTCGTCTATCCGGTCGGCCTGTATCTTGTGGGCGAAAAGATCATGGGACATCTTCTTGAACGCGTCCACCATCTCGGCCCGGCCCCCGTAAGACAGGGCCAGGTTCAGCGCCAAACCCTTATTGTCTTTGGTGCGGGTTATTGATTCCTCCAGTATCCGGCGGGCGTTGTCCTCCAGGTCGGCGGTGCGGCCGGTGGCGATTATTTTGACCCCCTTGGCGTCCAGTTCGTCCACCTCTTTTATCAGGTATTCCCTTAAGATCTTCATCAGTCCGGAGACCTCAGGCTTGGACCGCAGCCAGTTCTCCACCGAAAAAGCATAGAGGGTCAGGTACTTGATGCCTATCTCGCCGCTGGCGTTGACGATGGTCTTGACAGATTTCATCCCGGCCCGGTGGCCGGCCAGCCGCGGCAGGCCGCGCTTCTTGGCCCAGCGCCCGTTGCCGTCCATGATCACCGCCAGGTGCGCCGGCAGGCGCTTCAATTGATGGGTCGTCCCTGCGATTGAAATCTTCATAACGTTTTATTGATTATCTGATCTGCTATGGAAATTTATCTTGTACCTTTTTCATCCACAGATTTTCGCAGATTTATACATCTTGTCTGTCTTTCCTTGGAGGCAGTAGCTTTAGCGAAGGCCTCGGCGGATAAATAAATCCCGCGGCGGAGTCAATGCCATAAGGCGCCTCCGCTTTAAAAGGGAGATGGCTTTTAAAACTGACAGGATAAAGCCTGTATCCCCAGGGGAAGCGCCTTAATAAACAAGTTCCGGAGCGCTTAAAATAATTAAAATTGATTGAAAAAAAAGATGGTAACTTTGACATGAGTGCCTTCGCTGAAGCTATGGCACTTGAAGAAGGTATACAGGTATGCCTAAGCGAATTTGCAGGATTTTTATTTCGGGATTAATCACCGTTAATCATGTTAATCCCGTCTATTCCCGGAAAGATCGGAAGGTCAAATAACTTAAGTTTCCTTGATGGCATTTACCGGGCAGGCGTCCACGCAGGCTCCGCAATCCACGCAATCCTCGGTTATCTCAAACTTGTCCTCGCCTTCCACTATGGCGCCGTTGGGGCAGGAATCCACACAGCTGCCACAGGCTATGCACTCGTCGCCGATCACAAATGGCATTTTGCTTGTCCTCCTTGTTTGCTCTGTTTTATACATCCACGATTTCTTTTTCTTTTTTCTTCAGCAGCTCTTCCAACTGGGCGATGTGCTTGTCGGTCATCGCCTGGATCTTATCGTGGGCATTCTTGCTTTCATCCTCCGAGATCTTCTTGTCTTTCTCCAGCTTCTTGACCTCTTCGTTGGACTCCCGGCGGATGTTACGGACGGCCACCTTGCTTTCCTCGGCCATCTTTTTGACTACCTTCACCAGGTCGTGGCGCCTCTCCTCGGTCAGGGTGGGGATGGGCAGCCGGATGACCTTGCCGTCGTTGGCCGGGGTCAGTCCCAGATCCGACTTCATGATGGCCTTTTCGATCTCGCCCAGTAGCCCCTTGTCCCAGGGCTGGATCAGCAGCAGCCGGGGCTCGGGCGCCGAGATCCCGGCCACCTGGTTCAACGGCGTCAGGGCACCGTAGCTTAACACTTTGATCCCCTCCAGCAGGGCCGGGTTGGCCCGCCCGGTGCGGATCCCAGCGAATTCGTTTTTTAGAACCCCGGCCGCCTTGTCCATTTTGTGTCCTAAATCCTGATAAACCTTCTGCAGCATATCATCACTCCTTAACTGTTGTTCCCAGGTTTTCTCCCAGTAATATTTTTTTAATGGTCCCGGGGTGGCTAAGATTGAATACTATGATGGGCATGGCGTTTTCCCGGCACAACGAGACCGCGGTGGCGTCCAGGACCTTCAATTGGTCGGCCAGCACCTTCTCGTAGCTTAAGGTATCATAGCGCTTGGCGGATTTGTTCTTCAAGGGATCGCTGTCGTATACGCCGTCCACCTTGGTGCCCTTGAAGATGGCCTGGGCCCCGATCTCCACCGCCCTCAGGGCGGCGGCGGTGTCGGTAGAAAAATAAGGATTGCCGGTGCCGGCCGCCATGATCACCACCCGGCCCTTGTCCAGATGGCGCAAAGCCCTTCGCCGGATATAAGGCTCGGCGAATTTGGGCATGTCCACGGCGGTCATCACCCGGGTCTGGCAGCCCAGGTGCTCCAGGATGCTTTGCAAAGCCAGCGAGTTGATGACGGTTCCCAGCATCCCGATGTTGTCGGCTGTCACCCGGGGTATGCCGTCGCATTTCAGGCAGCCGCCCCGCATCAGGTTCCCACCGCCCAGCACCACGCCCACCGATATCCCCAGCTCTTTGGCCGCCAGCACCTCCCCGGCTATCCGCTCCACCGATGGAATGTCCAGACCCTGGCCGGCCGCGCCGCCCAAGGTCTCTCCGGAAAGCTTCAGTAATATCCTTTGATATTTAAGAGACGGCTTCAATATCAGTCCCTCTGTTTAATTATTGAGCACCAAAGAGGTTTGAGAAACACTCAAGGAAGGAAAATGTGCTTCCGGCCTTGACAGAACTTTTGATCTCAGCTGAAAATCAGGTTAATCGTGTGTTAAACCTGTCTGGCCCCAGGTAATTATTCCCCCAGGCGGAAGCGGACAAAGCGCTTGACTTCCAGGGTAGCTCCGGCCTTGGCAGCCGTTTCCCTGACCATGGCCTCCACGTTCTTTTGGGGATCCTTGACATAGGCCTGCTCCAGCAGGCAGACCTCGGAGTGGAACTTTTCGATCTTGCCGGTCACTATTTTTTCCACCACGTTCTCCGGCTTGCCGGCGCCCCGCACCTGCTCCTGGTAGATGGCCTTTTCCTTTTCCAGCACCTCGGCCGGAACCTGCTTCCGGGAAAGCCACTGGGGCGAAGAAGCCGCCACCTGCATGGCCAGATCCCGGGCCAGGGCTTTGATCTCGGGCGAGTTGCCTCCGTCCAGTTCCACCAGCACCCCCAGCTTGCTGCCCAGGTGCAGATAGCCTTCCACCAGGCCGGCCTGGCTTTGGATCTTTTCCCCCCGCTTGAACTGGACGTTCTCGCCTACCTTGACGATGGTCTGTTTTATCTGCTCCACCTGCTCCGGGGCAAGATCCGCGGCGGTCATGGATTCTTTGGGCTGCCGGAGCGCCCATTGGGACAGGCTTTTGGACAATTCTTTGAACTGTTCGGTCTTGGCTACGAAATCGGTCTCGCAGTTTACTTCGATCATGACGGCGGATTTTCCGTCGGGAGCGGTGGCGATCTCTATCAGCCCGTCGGCGGTGGCCCGGCCGGCTTTCTTCTCGGCCATGGCCAGGCCCTTTTTGCGCAGGTACTCCACGGCCTCGTCCATGTTCCCCTTGGAGGCGGTCAGGGCCTCCTTGCAGACCATCATCCCGACCCCGGTCTTTTCCCTGAGTTTTTTTACGTCTTCGGCAGTAAAGGACATTTTATATCCAGACTTAATATTATTGAACTGGTGGTTTAGTGATTACTTCTTCTCTTCGGTTTTGACCTCGGCCTTTACCTCGGTCTTTACTTCGGCCTTGGGAGCGGCGTGCGCCGCCGGCCTGGGGGCGGTATGGGCCGTAGCCCGGGGTCCGCTTCTGCTGCGACCCTGAGAGGGGCGTCCGTCGCGGCGGGGGCCGCCGCCACGGCTATCGCTGCCCCGCCCGGTCTGGGGCCTGGGGGGACGGCGGTCCGAAATGTGGCGTTTGGGTGCGGCCGCTCCGCCCGGGGCTTCCTTGCCCTCGGCCGCCGACTGGTGCTGGGCCTCCAACTCCTTCTGGAAACTGGCCCGGCCCTCGATGATGGCGTCGGCCGCCAGGCCGGTGATCAGCTTGATGGAGCGCAGGGCGTCGTCGTTGGCCGGGATGGGATAGTCTATGTCATCGGGGTCGACGTTGGTGTCCACCATGGCCACCACCGGCACCTCCAGCCGTTTGGCCTCGGCGATGGCCAGCTTCTCCTTTTTGCAGTCAACCACGAATACCGCGCCCGGCAGCCGGTGCATTTCCTTGACGCCGCAGAGCACGGTCTCTAATTTTTTCTGCTCCCGTTCCAGCCCCAGTATTTCCTTCTTGGTGTATCCGGCAAAATTTGCGGCCGACAGTTTGTCCAGGTCCTTTAAACGGCGGATGCTTTTCTGGATGGTGGCGAAATTGGTCAAAAGCCCGCCCAGCCAGCGCTCCGAAACATAGTGCATCTGGCAGCGCGTCGCCTCTTCCTTGATGACGTCGGCCGCCTGCTTCTTGGTGCCCACGAACATAAACTCGTCGCCCTGCTCGGCCATTTTCCGGATGACGCTCAGCGAAGTCTCCAGGCATTTCATGGTCTTCTGGAGATCAATGATGTGGATGCCGTCGCGCTGGTCGAAGATGTACTTCTTCATCTTGGGGTTCCAGCGGGGGGCCTGGTGGCCGAAATGGACCCCAGCCTCCAGCAGGTCTTTGATGGTGTAATTGGCCAAAGAGAAATCCTCCTGAAATTCGGACGTGTGTAATAAAGCTTACAGCCTTAAGCTTAAAGCTGTAAGCTCGTTGATATTAACGTTTGGAGAACTGGAAGCGCTTGCGGGCCTTTTTCTGGCCGTATTTCTTGCGCTCTTTTTCCCGGGGATCGCGGGTCAGCAGCCCGCTGAATTTTAACGACGGGCGCATTTCTTGGGAGGCCAGCAGCAAGGCCCGGGAGATGCCCAGGGTCAATGCCCCGGCCTGGCCGGCGATGCCGCCGCCGTCCACCTTGGCGGTGACGTCGTATTTGCCCACGGTGGAGGTCAGCTCGAACGGCCTCTTGACCTGCATCACCAGGGTGGGCCGGCAAAGGTAATCCTCGCAGGTGCGCTGGTTGACTGTGATCCGGCCCTGGCCGGGAACCATTTTAACTTGGGCCACCGAACGTTTGCGTCTTCCGGTTGCCTTGTAAACAGCCTGGTCCATTGATCCTCCTAATGTTTTGGGGAATTGGGAATTTTTCTGAAAGAATAAGATTACAGGGTCACTGCCTTGGGTCCCTGGGCGATGTGGGGATGTTCGCCCCCGACGTAAACGTGCAGTTTGCTGAAATTGGAGCGGGCCAGGGTGGTCTTGGGCAGCATGCCTTTGACCGCCAGCTCGATCACCTTCTCCGGCCGCTTGACCATCAGGTCCTGGTATTTGTCGGTCCTTAAACCGCCCTGAAACCCGCTGTGGCGCTTGAGGGTCTTGTTTTGCAGTTTGCTGCCGGTAAGCCGCACCTTGGCGGCGTTGACAACCACCACGTGATCGCCGCAGTCCAGGTTGGGGGTATATTGCGGCTTGCCCTTGCCCCGTAGCACCTGGGCCACCTTGGAGGCCAGCCGTCCCAGCGGAATACCGCTGGCATCGACCAGAAACCATTTTTGCTCCAGTTCGCCCTTTTTGGCAACATAGGTCTTCATAGAAATCTTTGGTCCTCCTGAATTAGCTAATTATAAGCCCCCAAAGCTGTTATATTCAAGGGCTGTTTTCCTGATAAAAATAGGGCTCTTCTCCAATGAGTGTGGGTAAAATCGAACTTGGTGGCGAGCTGAAGTAGTTGGCAGTAAACGAGTTCTTTGATAGCAACCCCGGTAAAAATATGGTAAACTTCCGGTATGAATAAGATCAAACGATTGGAAGACGTCTAC
>JACQXR010000004.1 GCA_016208585.1 candidate division TA06 bacterium
CCTCTTACGGAGACATTGGGGCCAACGACAGCGCGGCTTCTGATCCATCTTATTATGTAACGGTCGGCGCTCCGCCGGTTTCGCCATATTTTGCCTGGGTAAGGCTTGATATTAGCGCCTTGGGAGGCGGTTATGCCAAGACCGACAGCTTTAGGGTGGTGATTGGCAGCGCCGGGTATTTTGATAATGTGGAGGATACGAATATCACGGCAAAAGTTACGGCTGAATCCCAGTGGCATATAACCGGACAAAGTTTCTACAGCTCCGCCCACAGCTGGTGGTGCGGCGACAGCGCTTCGGGCCAATACGGCAATTCGCTGAACGCCTCGCTTACCCCGCCGGATATTATCCTGGGACCCAACAGCACTCTAAGTTTTTGGCATAAATACGATAGCGAAGTTGGCTACGACTATTGCTATGTGGAATACAGCACCAACAGCGGGGGCAGTTGGAATCAGAAGGCTCCGTTTAACGGGTCTCAGACTTCATGGGTCAAACAAACATATGATCTGTCGTCTTTGGCATCAGGTACTGTTATTAAAATACGGTTTCGCTTTACCTCCGACGCTGGGGTAACCGGCTTAGGCTGGTATGTGGATGACATCAGGGTTCAGGAGATCACCGGGGTCTCTGAAACAATTATTGAACCAGCCCTGCCGGCGGGAATAAAATTGGGTTTGGCCTATCCCAATCCGGCTTCTGACGGTGCCGTCATTAGTTATCAAAACTGCCGAATAAAACCTCGCTGGAACTTAAAGTATATAACATCACCGGCCAGGTAGTCAAGACCATTGACCTGGGAACCAAAGATCCGGGATATCAAAAAGTGTATTGGGACGGCAGAGACCAAAATAATCAAAGGGTGGCGGCCGGAGTTTATTTTTACCAGCTTAACGCCGCCGGTTTTTCGGCCACCAAAAAATTAATCATGGTAAAATAGGAAATACAAAACTAAACCGGGCGTTTTCCAGACAAAAGAAAACGCCCATCAATTATTAGAAAGGAAGGCCGCCATGAAAAGGATCATTCTATCTATCCTGTCTGTAGTGTTTTTTAGCATTCAGGCAGACGCAATCAAACAGCTGGTTTTGATGAAATATTCTGATAAAGCCGGGCTGGAAAAAATACTCAGCAATTCCAATCTTGATGTACTGAAAATAAAAAATAATTACGGCGTAGAATGCCTGGCCGATGATTCCGAAGTATCCAGCCTGAAAAGCCAGGGATTCTCCATAGACGTGATCATTGCCGATGTTATTGCCTATAACCGGAAGATCAAGGCCAATTATAAGTCGGATACTTTTGGCCCCTACTACAGCTATGCCGAGGCCGTGGCCGAAATGAACCAGCTGCACGCCCAGTATCCATCTTTGGTTTCTGCGCCGGAATCGCTGGGCGCCGGGTGGGAACACCGTCCGGTGTGGGCTTTTAAAGTGTCAAGCAGTCCCACCTCTGACAACGGCAAGCCTGGCGTTCTTTACACCGGAGTTCACCACGCCCGGGAACCTATAGGCGTGACCATAAATCTGGGATTTGCCAGATATCTCTGCCAGAATTACAACTCCGATCCCGGCATAAAAACATTGTTAGACAACCGCCAGATATGGTTTGTTCCGATAGTCAATCCCGACGGCTACGTGTTCAACCAGACATATCCAGACTCCATGTGGCGCAAGAACCGCCGCAACAACGGCGACGGGACCTACGGGGTGGACCCGAACCGGAATTATCCCTATAGGTGGGGTTACGATGATGTCGGCTCCAGTCCCACCCCGTCGTCCGAAACCTATCGCGGCCCTTCCGCCGGTTCCGAGCCGGAGATCCAGGCGGTGATGGCTTTGATGAGCCGGGAGGGGTACTTTAAAACGGCGCTTAACTACCACAGCTACAGCAATATGTGGATTTATCCCTGGGGTTATGTATCTGAGAATGTTCCGGATTCTTTGGTCTACCGGGATCTGGCCAAGGAGGTCGCCAGTTACAACGGCTACAGTTACGGCACATCCTGGGAGCTTTTATATAACACCAACGGCGATGCCGACGACTATATGTATAAGGAAGAACCGGATAAACCAAAATGTTTTGCCTTTACCCCGGAGGTGGGCGAGTGGTTCTGGCAGGCCGACACCAGCATCATCGTCCAGCAATTTAACGATAACCTGATGCCGAATATCCTAACTGCCCAGGCCGCCGGTCTGTATCTGGCAGCCACCGGGCAGACTTCCATCTCCGGGGGGGATGGCGATACCATAGCCGAGCCGGGCGAGATGGTAAATATGCTGGTCCAGCTTAAAAACCGGGCCATGGATCAAACCGCGATTTCGGTTACGGCCGTTATTAAAAGTGATGATCCCTATATAAATATAAAGCAGGCGGCTGCCGGATATGGCGATTTCCTTTCCCGGCAAAATAAAAATAACGTTTCCGCGCCGTACCAGTTGGATATTGATCCAGGCTGCCCGCTCGGACATCCGGCTTTGTTTAAAACCGGTATAACCTGTAATACTGGAGAAATGTTCAGCGACAGCTTTAAATTGACCATCGGACAACTGGCCCGCTTTGACACGGTATTTGCCGACTCGGTTGAGAATGGCGAGGGTGCATGGACTCACAGCGGCGGCGGTGATCTTTGGCATATCACCACCTACTCCAGCCATACGCCCAGCCACAGTTGGTACTGTGGGAACGAGGGGAGTTGGCAATATAACGATGACATGAATTGCCGGCTCGCTTCCGGCCCCATATCCTCTGAACGATTTAAGGCTCTGGAATTTTGGACCAGATACGGTTTGGAAACCGACTACGATTACGGTTATGTGGAAATCTCCACCGATGGCGGCGCAACTTGGAAGAAGCTTGATTCAAGTTTTAATGGCACTGCCGGATGGACCAAAAAAGTCATTGATTTAAGCGGTTATTCAGGAACCATTAAATTGGGGTTTCGCCTTTTTTCGGACATGTATGTGACCGATGAGGGCTGGTATTTGGATGACATTCTGGTAACCGGCGATACTAGCAGCAACCAACCTCCCGGCAGCCCGGCGCCGATTTCCCCGGCCGGCGGGGTAGTGGTTTTAGACCCCCTGCCCTATTTGACCGTAAGTAATTCCGGCGATCCCAATGGCGATGTTCTGTCCTACGGATTTAGCGTCTACTCCGATTCTCTGTTGACCAATATCTATGCCCAGGGAAAAAATGTGGTCTCCGGGTCCGGTACTACGGCTTGGCAGTTAAATAAAGCCCTGGTTCCAGGCCATTATTGGTGGAGAGCGTATGCCGATGACGGTAAAGAGAGAGGCTTGTTCTGCGATAAAGCCGATTTTGTCTATCAACCTACCGGGGTGCAGGATAAACCGGAACTCCCGGCGATTCCAAAAATCTACGCCATGGGACAGTTTTCCCCCAATCCTAGCAACGGATCCGCCGTGGTAAAATATCAGCTTCCCAAGGCCGGCCGGGTAAATCTGAAGATCTATAACGTTACCGGGCAAGTCATTAAAACCCTATCAAACGGCCACAAAACGGCCGGGTATTATTCCATCGGCTGGGATGGCCGCGACGATTGGGGGCAAAAGGTCCGTTCAGGAATTTATTTCTACCAGTTACAAACCCCGGGTTATTCCTCAACCAAGAAAATCACGGTGATTAGGTGAACGATACAACTTTAGTCGTGCTTTAAGGGAAAGACGGTTATGAAGAAGGTCCTGTTATTAATCCCTGTCTTGCTGTTGCTTCTGGCCTCGGGAAACCTTTGGGCCCAGCAGATAGATTTGATCCCGGTGAAGATATTTATCTCTTCGCATGACGATGTCTACAAGTTCCAGGCCCTGGGCGTGGGCATAGAGGAACTGCGTAAAGGGTATATAGAGGCCCGGGTCACAAAGGCCAAATATGCGGAACTGCAAGTCCTGGGCTGGATGGTGGAGAAAATAGAACCAGTTATAGTTGATGAGAAAATAGTATCCGCCTACCACAACTACGACTGGCTTACGGCCAAGCTGGATTCGGCCCATAATAATTATCCCAATATTACCAAACTGATCTCCATCGGCGCTTCGGTTCAAGGCCGAGAGCTTTGGGCGCTGATGGTGTCCGATAATCCAGATAGCGCTGAAAACGAGGCCGAGTTGCGCTTTGCCGCCACTATCCACGGAAACGAGCCGGTGGGAACCGAGCTGTGTATAGCTATGATAGATTCTCTTACGCAGTGTTATGACAGCATTCCCGCCATAAAAGATCTGGTAGATAATCGTGAAATATGGTTCTTGCCGATGTTCAATCCCGACGGCCACGCCGCCAACAGCCGTTACAACGCCAACGGAATGGATTTGAACAGGAATTATCCCGTGCCCGACGGTTCAATTGGTGATGACGGTACGTATGCTGTCGAACTTGAAAACCAGAACATGATGAATTGGGTTAATTCCAGGCATTTTGTTTTGGGCTGCATGTATCATGAGGGCGCCGTAGTAGTTAACTATCAATGGGACTACAGCGGTGCTCCAACTCCCGATGATCGACTAATCAGAGAAGTATCGCTGGGATATGCGCGGCTTAATAGTTTACTATATAATGAAAATTACGATTACGATAACGATGGACAAGCCGATAGCGGCGTGGTGTTTGGATATTATTGGTATCCGGTATCCGGTTCTTTGCAGGATTGGTCGTATTTTGCCAACTCCTGTATAGATTTAACGATAGAAATTGACACCTTAAAAACTCCACCCGCTTCGCACCTTCCCCAGCGGTGGGCAGATAACCGCAGTTCAATGCTGTATCTTATCCGCCAGTCCGGATTGGGCATCCAGGGCATAGTTACCGATTCGGCCTCTGGCCAGCCTTTGGACTTTGTTCAGGTTGAGGTGGTCGGAATTAATAAGTCTGTTTACACCGACACCATCGGCGACTATCACCGGATGCTGCTTTCGGGGACCTACGATTTTACATTTTCCAAGGAAGGATATTTCCCCAAGACCATCAGCGGCGTCCGGGTCAACTACGACAGCCTGACCATTCTGGACGTAGCCCTGGCCAAAGACCCGGGGGAAGTAACCGGGGGAAAGCCTTCGGAAATAGTCTGGCAAAAAGGTCAGCTCTTAAATAACAGGCCAAATCCCTTCAGCAATCAGACGGCCATCAATTACCAGATCGCAAAATCAGGAATAGTCAGCCTGAAGGTATACAATGCGGCCGGGCAATTAGTAAGGATATTAGATGAGGGATATCGGATCTCGGGGGAACATAGCGTTAACTGGGACGGCCGGGACAAGAGCGGCAAGAATGTTTCCAACGGGGTATACATTTATCGACTTCAGGCCGGGGATATTAGCCAAACCAGAAAGATGGTAGTTTTGAGGTAAATCAGGGTGTTGATTTGAACAAAACGAGGTGTTTCAGGTAGGGTAAAAAATTGTCCCAAGGCAAAGATAATCGTTCTACGGTCATTTAAATCAGCCGTTTTTTAGAGGGGTCAGATTTCCGATTTCAAATCAACAGCCTGTAAATCTTGTAAAATATCCTAATAGCCCAAATCAATATTTTGACTTGGGCTATTTTATTTTGATAAATATATTTTAACAAATATATTGCAAGCGCGCCGTAAATTTGGTATCATACGATGTTAAACTATTTGCCGCAATTGCAGTTAGGTAAACTATAATTTCCAAATCCACGGACAAAAAAATATTGATAATCGGCGGCGGGCCGGCCGGCATGATGGCTGCGATAACTGCGGCCAGGGCAGGCTCACAGGTCATGCTGTTGGAAAAAATGCCGGCTTTGGGCCGCAAGCTGTTGCTTACCGGCCAGGGCCGTTGCAACGTCACCAATAACCTTGATCCCAGGCAGTTTATAGCCGACTGCGGTCCCGGCGCCCGTTTTTTGTATGGAGCCTTGGACCGTTTTTCCAGCCAGGATACTCTGGATTTCTTTGAACAGCTGGGAGTGCGCATGGTGCTGGAGCGGGGCGGAAGGTTTTTTCCCGAATCCCAAAAATCCAGAGACATATTGCTGGCTCTGCAAAAAGCCCTGAAGCAGGCCGGGGTGGAAGTAATCACCAATGCCAGGGTCTTAAATATTTCGAAACAACTTCAAGGTTATAGAATATCTACACCGGGCAAGACATACTCTGCCGATACCCTGATAATAGCCACTGGGGGAAAATCCTATCCGGCCACCGGTTCCACCGGGGACGGTTACGGTTTGGCCAAAACCTTCGGGCATATAATTGTCCCGCCTAGGCCCAGCGATGTGCCGCTGACCATTAAGGAAGATTTTGTCAAACAGCTTCAGGGATTAAGCCTGAAGAATGTGGCGTTGAATTTTTCCCAGGGCAAAAAAAAGATCTCTTTTTTCGGGGAGATGTTGTTTACCCATTACGGCATATCCGGGCCGATAGCGCTGGATGCCAGCAGACAGGTTGGCCGGTGGCTTAAGGATGGACCAGCGCAATGTTCAATAGACCTGAAGCCCGCTCTGTCAAACGAAATTCTGGATCAGCGGCTGCTGCGCGACATGGATCTGCAGGGCAGGAAGACCTACAAAAATTTTTTGAAAGGACTGCTGCCAGCCAGCCTGATCCCGGTATTCTGTTCCCTATCCCGGATAAGCCCGGATGCCTTAGTCAATCAACTGAACAAAGAACAGCGGGGCGCGACAAAAAAACTGCTGAAGGGAATAAATTTCACCGTCACCGGTTTAAGGGGCTATGACGAAGCGGTGGTTACCGCCGGCGGAGTGGATTTATCAGAGGTTAATCCCAAAACCATGGAATCAAAAAAAACTTCAGGGCTTTATTTTTGCGGGGAAGTGCTGGATCTGGACGGACCCTGCGGCGGCTATAATCTGCAGATAGCCTGGTCCACCGGATTTGCGGCCGGAAGCAGCGCAACCGGACGGTCTTTCTGATGAACGATAAAATTCAAGACATAAACCAGGAACAAAGACATCTGGAGGTGATGTCGGCCTGGGTGCGTTGGGCGGTGCTGTTCCTGGCGGCGCTGCTGACGGCGGCGCATCCCGAACAGCTGGGATACAGCGGGCTGGGGCTGATCATCGTGCTGACCGGGGCGGCGGTTTATAACCTGCTGATAATTCTGGCCAGTGCCAGGATCTTTGATGTTTTAAGGCGCCGGTCCATTACCCTGGGATTTGATCTGGTTTTCGCCACCCTGCTGATCGCTTTCACCGGGGGAAGTCGCAGCCAGTTCTTTTACCTTTATTATCTGGCCGTGATCTGGGCGGCCCTGCTGGGCAGCCGCCAGGGAGCTCTTAAAGCCGCGGGCGCGTCGATAGTCCTTTATTTTGCGGCGCTGGCCTGGCGCCGGGAATTGGTGCGGGAACAATTGTTTTTATATGATCTGTTGTTTAAAATCGGCCTGCTGTCGTTGACCGCCTTTTGGGCCGGTTTTATTTCCGACCAGCAGAAGCTCTGGCGCAGCCGCCACCTGGAGCTGAGCCGGGCGGCAGACGAGTGGACCCGCACCGTCTCTAATATCCACTCGGCTGCCATGTTTGGGATCGGAGCGCTGATATCCTCCTCCAAGGATATAGAGGAAACCCTGGGGCTGACCCTGGACGCCATCGAGGACATAGTAAAATCCGACCGCTGCTCCATTCTCCTTTTAGACTTCGACACCAGGGAACTGGTGCTGCGGGCTGCCCGGGGGATGAGGGCCGGGATGGTGGGCAAGCTGCGGCTGCAAGCAGATCAGGGAATCGCCGGAGAAGTGCTTAAGACCGGCCTTCCCAAGAACGTTCCCGACACCGACCTGGAGCCGATGTTCGTGCCCTCGCCCAAGGGATATGATAAGATCCGCTCCATGCTGGTGTTTCCCTTGATGGTCAGGGAAAAAAGGATGGGAGTGATCAACATCTCCGAGGTCAAGGGCAAAAGGGAGTTCACACCCAGCGAGCTTTCGGCCATCAAATTGATCGCCGATTACGCGGCCCTGGCCCTGGAAAACGCCGGCATCATGGAAGAGAAGGAGAGGGAAGCCACCACCGACGGCCTGACCGGGCTTTACAACTACCGTTATTTTTGGGAAGAACTGGTGCTCTTATTGAAAGATGAAAAGCAACATCCCCTGTCCCTGATCTGGATGGACCTGGACCACTTCAAGGAATACAACGACGTCTTCGGACACCTTAAGGGAAGCGAGATACTGAAAAGGATGGGCAACATAATCGGGTCGGTCCTGGCCGGACAATCTCCGGTGATCTGCCGGTACGGCGGAGACGAATTTGCGGTAATCCTCAAGAACTCCGACAAAGGCCAAACCTGCCGGGCGGCCGAGGCCGTCAGGATTTCCATCTATCGGACCGAATTCTCCCAGACCCGCCCCGACGGGAAAAAACTTTCGGCCAGTCTGGGGGTGGCTGTCTTTCCGGGCGATGCCAGGGACGGCAGGGAGCTGGTGGAAAAGGCCGACCAGGCCATGTACTTCGCCAAAGAGCAGGGCAAGAACCGGGTAGCCTGCTGGGCCTCGGATAAAATAATTCTGACGGGCGGATTTGAAAGATAAAAAACTAATAAAAAATATAAAAAACCGGGAGAAGATCATGAAGTTAGCAATAGTGGGGACCGGATATGTGGGTCTGGTCTCCGGGGTTTGTTTTGCCGAATGGGGCCACCAGGTAATCTGCGTGGATAATGATGAACGGAAGATCAATATGCTTAAGAAAGGCCAGATCCCGATATACGAGCCCGGGCTGAAGGAATTGATGGACAAGAACCTTTCCCATCTTACCTTTACCGCTTCCATCGAAGAAGCCACCGATAAATCGGACATCATCTTCATCGCCGTGGGTACGCCGCCCCGTCCCAACGGGGAAGCCGACCTGTCGGCGGTGGAAACCGTGGCCGCCACCGTGGCCCGCCGGATGAAGTCCTACAAACTGGTAGTGGAGAAGTCCACCGTGCCGGTGCAGACCGGCGACCAGGTCAAACGCACCATGGCCTTGAACAACGTCAACAAAGTGGAATTTGACGTGGCCTCCAATCCCGAGTTCTTAAGGGAAGGCACGGCCATCGAGGATTCCTTAAAGCCCGACCGGGTGGTGTTTGGCACCGACTCCGAGAGGGCCAGGAAAATGCTGATGGAATTATACAGCCCCCTGGGCTGTCCCATAGTGGCCACCGACATCCAGAGCTCGGAGCTGATCAAGCATGCCTCCAATTCATTCCTGGCCATGAAGATCTCCTTCATCAACGCGGTTTCGGTAATCTGCGAAAAATCCGGGGCCAACGTGGAACAGGTGGCCTACGGCATGGGGCTGGACAAGAGGATCGGCCGGTCCTTTTTGAGCGCCGGGATCGGGTTCGGCGGTTTCTGTTTTCCCAAGGATCTGCAGGCTTTCATCCGGATCTCGGAAAAATTAGGCTACGATTTCAAATTGCTGAAGGAGGTTGAAGGGATCAATGACCAGCAAAAGATCAACTTCGTGAAAAAGATCGAAGAGACGGTGTGGAACATTTCGGGCAAGACCATCGGAATTCTGGGGCTGGCCTTTAAGCCCAACACCGACGACATGCGGTTTGCCCCGTCCATCGAAATCATAGAAGCCCTGCAGAAGGACGGAGCAAAGGTCAAGGCCTACGATCCGGTTTCCATGGACCGGGCCAGGCAGATTTTAAAGGGTGTCCAATACTGCGACAACCCCTACGATGCGGCCAGGGATGCCGATTGTTTGGCTATCGTCACCGAATGGGACGAGTTCAAAAACCTGGATATGTCAAAAATAAAATCCCTGCTGAAAGTTCCGGCCCTAGTGGACGGACGCAATATCTTTGACCCCCGGAAAATGAAAGAACTTGGCTTTACCTACAAGGGAATCGGTCGATGAGGATACTGGTGGCCGGGGGGGCGGGCTTTCTAGGCTCCCACTTGTGCGACCGTCTGCTGATCGACGGACATCAGGTCCTGGCCCTGGACAATTTGATCACCGGGAGCTTAGAGAACATCAGCCGCCTGCAGCATCGGGACGATTTTAATTTCATCGAGCAGGACGTGACCAAGCCGTTCAAGATCGGGGGGCCGGTTGATTTCATATTTGACCTGGCCTCGCCGGCCAGCCCGATAGATTTTGTGAAGATCCCGATGGAGATACTGCTGGCGGGATCGTATGGGGTGCATAATCTGCTGGAACTGGCCAAGGCTAAGAAGGCCGGGTTTCTTTTAACATCCACTTCCGAGGTCTACGGCGATCCGCTGGTGCATCCCCAGAGCGAGGACTACTGGGGCAATGTCAATCCCATCGGGCCGCGCAGCGTCTACGACGAGTCCAAACGCTATGCCGAGGCCCTGACCATGGCCTATCACCGGTTCCACCGCATCGATATCAGGATAGTCAGGATATTCAACACCTACGGTCCCCGGATGCGCTTGGACGACGGGCGGGTGGTGCCCACCCTGATCGACCAGGCCCTAAACAACCGCCCCCTGTCTGTCTTTGGGGACGGCAGCCAGACCCGCAGTTTCTGTTACTCCTCGGACCTGATCGAGGGAATCTATTTGGCCATGAAGTCAGCTGAACACCAACCCATCAACCTGGGCAACCCCCATGAGATGACCATCCTGGCGTTCGCCCAGGCCATTCAAAAGTACACAGGCGCCAAATCCACCATTGAGAATAAACCTCTGCCGGCCGACGATCCCAAAGTAAGGAGGCCGGATATTAGCCGGGCAAAAAGAGTTTTGAACTGGGAGCCGAAGGTCGGCTTTGAGCAAGGAATAAAACAGACGATAGATTGGTTCGCTGAAAAAAACAACTAATAGAAAACAGGATGCGGCTAAGCGTAAAGTTCCCCAGATATTTAGTCCTGGGGATAATATTGCTGATAGGGCTGATGCTGAGGGCAGAGGGCCTGAAGTGGGGGATTCCCAAAGCTCCTTACTGGAAGGCGTATCATCCGGACGAAAGAGTGGCCTTTGCCAACCTATTGGTTATGACCACTTCCGGGGGAAAGCTCAATCCCCATTATTTTGTAAATCCCACCTTTCATTACTACCTGATAGGTTCGGTTTGGTGGGTCGCGAAAACTGCAAAGATTGTTCCATCATTTAAGGATATAATAGATGAAACTCCATCGGTAACCCTGGAGGATGTAACCAATATCTGGCTAATAGCCAGGTCAATAAGCGTGGCTTTGGGTGTCCTTACGATATTACTGACATATCTTTTAGGCTTGGAGATATTTAAAAGCGAAACCTATGCCGTTGCCGGGGCTTGGCTGGCGTCTGTAATGCCGACATTAGTGGTGCAGTCCCATTATCTGACGGTGGACGGTCCGGTGGGGTTTTGGTTTTTGGCGGCGCTGCTTTTGATAATCAGGGCTTTCAGAGACAATAAGTTTTGGCTGTGGATGGCGGCCGGTTTGGTATCGGGACTTTCGGTGGCTACCAAATACAACGCCCTGTTGGGAATAATATTTGTTTTTACCGTTTTTTTAGTCCGGCAAAAATCAAGCCGGGCCGGGCAGATAGCAAAAGCGCGGATCAAGGTGGCGATCTTTGCCGGAGGTCTCAGCGCTGGATTTTTATTGGGATGCCCATATTCGGTGTTGTCTTTCGGCGAGTGGAAGAATGGCATCAATGGTTTGCTTTATTATAACGATTTTGCCACAGATTGGCTCTATCCCTGGCTGCAAACCAGTCGCTATTCCTTGGGTTGGCCTGGCTGGGTACTGTTTCTGGCCTCTTTGTTTTCGATCTTTATAAAACCCGATAAATGGAGGACGGTCCTGGGCGCGGGCATAATTCCGTATTTTATAATTTACGGTTATAAGGCATCACCCTACATGAGGCACATGGTGCTTATTATTCCTCTGATGATACTGCTGATCATTTATGCCCTAATGAAAGCCGGGGGATATTTCTGGCATCGCAGCTTCAAATTAATAGTTGGCGGACTTATCTTTCTAACATCCAGTTACGCTTTGGCCAACAGCCTGGCCTGGGTGAAAGTAATGTCGGGCCAGGATACCAGGGAGGAAGCGGCTGAGTACATCAAACAGAACATACCGTTGGGATCCAATATCGGACTGGCCGGCAGGTACTGGTTCTACACCCCGCCGTTGGAGGAGAGTGAATATAACCTGATTCGTCTTGAATACCAGCCGGCTATATTGGGCAACTTTTATCCCCCGCTGGTCATCATAAGTGAATATGAGTCCAAACAATACGCCTTCTGCCGGGTGGCTCCCGAAATAAGGAACGATTTCTTCAAGATGCTCAAACAACATTACCGGGTAAACCGGGTATTTAAAAAGGTTCCGCAGTGTTGCGGAATAAAATTCGAAGGCTATCCTCTGGCTGATTGGAATTATTTCTACCCCGAGATAACTATTTACGAAAGGTCCTTTTAATGAAACTTTCCGTGATCATGCCGGTCTACAACGAAAAGGCCACCATCGAAAAGATCATCTCCCGGGTGCTGGCAGTTCCGGTCGAAAAGGAACTGGTGATAGTGGACGACCATTCCACCGACGGCACCAGGGACATCCTGAAAACCTTTGAAGGCAAACCCAGCATCAAGATATCCTATCATCCCTACAATCTGGGCAAGGGGGCTGGGATCCGCACCGGAATCCGGGAATGCACCGGGGACATAGTGATCATCCAGGATGCCGATCTGGAGTATTCCCCCGAAGAATATCCCAAGCTGATCGAGCCCATCGTGCGGGGCGCAGCCGACGTGGTCTACGGCTCACGATTCTACGGCACCCACCGGGTTTTCATGGTCTGGCATTACCTGGGGAACAAGTTCCTGACGGCTTTTACCAATGTCCTGTATAACACCATGCTGACCGATATGGAGACCTGCTATAAGGTTTTCCGGGCCGAGGTGCTGAAAAATCTGGAACTGAAATCCAACCGTTTTGACATCGAGCCGGAGATCACCGCTAAAATATTTAAGAACCGTAAACTCAGGGTCTATGAGATGCCCATTACCTACGACGGGCGGGATTACGACGAAGGCAAGAAGATCACCTGGCTGGACGCCCTGCCTGCCATCTGGACCCTGATCAAATACCGGTTCACAGATTGATGGGCAAAAATAAAAAAATATCACCCCAAAACGAAGCAACAAACCGCCAGGGTTTTGATCTGCCGGGCTGGGCGGAAAAACATTCACAATGGCGATTGATTTCCGTGTTGGCGTTGTTCGTCGTCCTTTCGCTGCTGCTGTTTGATCCCAAGCCGTTCGTGGGCGGGGATAATGCGGCCTATGTGTCGCTGTCAAAATCGCTGGCCCAGGGCAAGGGACTGACCGAGGTCTGGACGCCGGAGGGGAAGCCCCATACCCAGTATCCCTTCGGCTTTCCGCTGCTGCTGGCCCCGGTCTCACTTTTGAAACTGCCGTATGCCTGGTACAAGCTGATCCCCTGGCTGTCGGGGCTGTTGTCCCTGCTGGCTTTCGGGTTGCTGGTCAGGGATGACAAAAAAGTTCTTTATGCACTGCCGGTTTTCCTGCTGGCAATAAATCCGTATTTCCTGGAATATACCCATTGGGTGCTTTCCGAACTGCCGTTCACGTTTTTTGTTTTGCTGACCTTCCTGCTGTTGAAACGTTGGGAAGACAAAGGGGGGCATCTATGGCTGGCGGGGGCCATTCTGTCCTCGGTCTTCGCCAATCATACCCGCAGCGCAGGGATCGCATTGTATCTGGGGATCTTCCTGTACCTGCTTTTCAAGAGGAAGTTCAAAGCATCGGCGGTATTCATTGGCGGGTGCATCGCGCTGACCCTGCCCTGGGCCCTGCGGAACAGCCATTACGGGACCTCCGGCGGATACCTGGACCAGTTTTTGATGCGCGATCCTTATCAGCCGGAATCGGGCTTTTTGGGGATCGGTGGGTTGGTCCAGAGATTTTTTGCCAACGGCAAAATATATTTTTCCAATATGATGCCCCAGATGCTGTTTCCGGCGGCCGATGACTGGGGACTATCCGGCGGCCGGGCGATCATAACCCTGCTGGCTGTGGTTCCGTCAATTACTGTCCTTATAGCCAGGGTCGTCAGAAGTCCCAAAGGATACGACGGGTTCGTCCTTATCTATCTTGGCATGTCCCTACTGTGGCCGGAAACCTGGTCAGACATTCGCTTTCTGCTGCCGCTGCTGCCGTTCTTGTTGTTTTATATGGTCCAGGCTTATCGCTATCTCCTTACCCGCCTATTCAAAGAAAAGGCACTATGGCCGGCAGTGATAATGATTCTGCTTGTTGCTGCAGCCAATGTCTCATCCGGTTGGAACAAGATAGCCAGCAATCTGGAGGCTGGGAAATATTACTCCCGGGATAAATATTCCGGGTACGACCCGGCCTGGCGCAGTTTTTTTGCGGCGGCGGAATGGATCAAAGATAATACGCCGGAGACCAGCGCGGTAGTTTCCCGCAAGCCATCTTTGTTCTATTTATCATCCAACCGGAAATCTTATTGTTATCCCTTTACCGCCAACCGGGACTCGGTGCTTAAGGAAATAGACCGGGCCGACTATATTATGGTGGAGCCGGTCAGCGGCACCGGGCAGAAATATCTAATACCGGTGGTCCAGCCGTTATTGGATAAAAAATTCAAAATAATATATGCCAACGGAAATCCGCCAACCTATGTGTTGCAGGTTGTAAAGGAGATTGAAAATGCCAGATAAAATCAACCTCTCGGTGGTCATTCCGGTTTACAACGAGGAAGAGAACATTGCCGAGCTCTCGGCGCGGTTAACCACGGTCTGTCGGGGCCTTGGTAAAAGCTACGAAATCCTTTATGTGGATGATGGAAGCAAGGACGGTACCCTTGAGGCGATCAAAAAAGCCAAGTTGAAGGATAAGAACATCTATGCTATCCGTCTGGCTAAGAATTTTGGTAAAGCCGGGGCTTATGGAGCCGGTTTCCACGCGGCCCAGGGCGATATCATAATTACCATGGACGGGGATCTTCAGGATCGGCCCGAGCAAATCCCAGATTTTCTTAAGAGAATAGATGAAGGATACGATCTGGTAACCGGATGGAAATATACCGGAAAAGGGAAAAGGGCTGTATCCTCAAAACTCTTTAATTCTTGGGTGCAAAGGCTCACTAAACTTAAAGATATTCACGATACCAATTGTCCCTTCAAGGCGTACCGGGCAGAAATTGTCAGTAGCCGCGAGGAGAACAAGCACGCCGGTTTGTGGATCTATGGCAACTTATACCGTTTCATACCTGCGATGGCATTCTGGAAGGGTTACCGGGTAACCGAGATCAAGGTTGAGAATGATCCACGCCGCCACGGGCAGACGAAATATGGACCTGCCCGGTTTGTCGGCGGGTTTTTGGATCTGTTGACTGTGATATTTTTGACCCAATATATCAAAAGACCGATGTACTTTTTTGCGGTGTTAGGCCTGCCCATGATTCTGACGGGTATATTACTAGATTCAGTCATAGTAATTTGGGGCCTGGTAGAGGATGGGCGGGTGGGACATTTTGCGCTTTTGATATTGGGTCTGGTAGCGGTAATAATCGGCATTCAGTTTATTTTTACAGGGTTGCTGGCCGAAATGATAGTTCGTTTGCATCAAGAACAACGCAGGGATATTCCAATTTTTATAAAATACTAAAGACTTTACATTTGGACAAAAAGAAAAATATCATAATCCTGGGTTCCACCGGGTCCATTGGCACTCAGACCATCGAGGTCATAGCCAAACATCCGCAGCTTTTCAAAATTGTGGGGTTGGCGGCCAATTCGCGTTTTGATCTTTTGGCCCGGCAGATAAAACAATTCAAGCCCCAAATGGTCTGTATCGGCGACAAGGCAGCCGGCCTGGCGGAGATTGACGGGCCGGGTTCCAAATTCAAGTTGGTCAGAGGCCCGGAAGGCTTAAAAATACTGGCTTCCCTGCCCGGGGCCGACATGGTGGTCAACGCCCTGGTGGGCTCGGCCGGGCTGGAGCCGACCCTGGCCGCCGTCAAGGCAGGGCACGACGTGGCCCTGGCCAACAAGGAGACCCTGGTAGCCGGCGGACAACTGGTGATGCCGGCGGTGAAAAAGAATAAGGTACGTCTGCTTCCCATTGACAGCGAGCACGTGGCCCTGCACCAATGCCTGGAAGGGCGGGATCCGGCCACCGTTAAAAACCTGATACTGACGGCCTCGGGCGGGCCGTTCCGCAATCACAGCCTCAAGCAGCTTGACAGGGTCAAGGCCCGGCACGCCCTGAACCACCCCACCTGGTCCATGGGTAAAAAAGTGACCATCGATTCGGCCACCCTGATGAACAAAGGGTTGGAGATGATCGAGGCCCATTACCTGTTCGGCCTCCCGCCGGAACGGATAAAAATAGTCATCCACCCCGAATCCATAATCCACTCCATGGTGGAGTTCAGCGACGGCTCCATTATCGCCTATCTCTCCACCCCGGACATGCGGCTGCCGATCCAGTACGCCCTGACCCATCCTCAACGCCTGCCGTCATTAGTCAAGGAATGCCAGCTGGATGAATTGCCAAAGCTTACCTTCCATAAGCCGGACCGGATGACCTTCAAATGCTTAGGCCTGGCCTATCTGGCGATAAAACGGGGGGGGATCATTCCGGCAGTGATGAATGCGGCCAATGAAGCGGCGGTGCAGGCCTTTTTGGAAGGGCGGATAAAATTCCTGCAGATCCCGGGTTTGATCGCCGGAGTGATGAATAAATTCAAGGCGACCGGGGTCAGGCAGATATCCGACGTCACTTCAGCCGGCCAGTCCGCCCGACGGCTGTCGGAAAATATTTTAAAGTCATTTCAGCGCGAATAAAGCGCAAATAAAGATTGACAACCTGGCCGCCGGTCTGTTATTCTTCGATGTTCCAAGCGATACCCCATTCGTAGTATGGCTGGCTGAAAAACACCAAACGAAGAGGCCGGAAGGTCCGCTAAAACAACTCCAAAATTTCTTCTGATTATGAATTTGAAAATATTTGAATATATCCTGATAATTCCTCCGGTGCTGTTCGCCATCACCATTCACGAAGTGGCCCATGGGTTCATCGCTTTTAAACGGGGGGATCACACCGCTTTTTTAATGGGACGGCTCAATCTGAATCCCCTGAAGCACCTGGATCTTTTCGGAAGTTTTATCTTCCCGGCCATGCTGATATTCTTCAAGGCTCCTTTTGTGTTTGGCTGGGCCAAGCCGGTGCCGGTCAATTTTTTCGCCTTAAAGAACCCCAAGCGGGACATGATCTGGGTATCGGCGGCCGGACCCGGCAGCAACCTGCTGGTGGCCGCAGCGGCCGGTCTTTTCTTCCGGTTGCTATATCCCTTTTATGGGGGGCCGGAAACGCTGCTGCACCCGGTGCTGGTGATCCTGTTTTATTTTATCTTGATAGATACGGCTTTAGCCGTATTCAACCTGATTCCCATCCCGCCCCTGGACGGTTCTAAGATCCTGGCCGGACTGTTGCCCGGGCCTCTTTCGGCAAAATACTTAAGACTGGAAAAATACGGGATGTTCATCTTTATGGCGCTAATAATCATCATCCAGCTGACCCGGATCAATTTTCTTTCCTATGCGCTGGCCCGGCCGGTGGTCCTCATTTCTCAATTCTTCGGGGGGCCGGAGCTGTTCCAGTTTATGCCCAGGTAAAAGCATCGGCAACTCAATAAAAAACAAAGATGCAGAATTTCAGCGACAAACACTACCCGGTGCGGGAAGGGCTGGGCCTGATCACCATCAAGGGGATGCTGGCCCGTTCGGCCGGGCTGTACCCTTACAAGACCGCCCTCCAGATCAAGCGGGGCAACGAGTTTTATAAGGTCACTTACCGCGAGCTCAAGGAACGGGCGGATCAATTGTCGGCCGGGTTGGGAAAGAAAGGGATCAAGTTTGGCGACCGGGTGGCCTTGATCGGCGAGAACTGCCCGGAGTGGGTGGAGGGCTATATGGCCCTGGCCAGCCTGGGTGCGGTGATCGTGCCTTTGGACACCCAGCTTAAGGCCCAGGAGATCCGGCACATCCTGACCGATTCCGAAGCCGTGGCCCTGCTGGCCTCCAATAATTTCAAGGAAGCGGCGGACGAGGCAACCAGCAAACTTTCCAGTCTGAAACATCAGTTCTCCCTGAACAACCTCCCGGCCCTTTACGAAACGCCCGAACCCAAGGGGCTTAAGCGACAGGTCCAGCTGGACGATCTGGCGGCCATCATCTACACCTCCGGCACCACCGGGCAGTCCAAGGGCGTGATGCTCAGCCACAAGAACATCATGTCCGACGTGGACGGAAGTTACCAGATATTCCATTATGATCATCACGACAATTTCATTTCAGTGCTGCCTCTTCATCACACTTTCGAGGCCACCTGCGGGATGCTGGTGCCCATGTATGTGGGGGCCACCATCACCTACGCCCAATCGCTGAAATCTCGGGACATCATCAACGACATCCGGGACAGCCAGGCCACCATGATGGTGGGGGTCCCGCTGTTGTTCGAGAAGATGTACCAGGGGATCATCCGGGCGGTAAAGGAAAAGCCGCTTTTGACCCGGATGGCCTTTTCCACCTCAAACGGCATAGTCAAATCCATCAAGACCATTACCGGGAAAAGGGCCGGGGGCAAGGTGTTCCAGTCGCTGCGGGAGAAGGCCGGCCTGTCCACCCTCAGGCTTTTCGTCTCGGGCGGGGCGGCCCTGAACGTGGAAGTGGGCAAGGGCTTTGAGACCTTGGGTTTCGAATTGATCCAAGGCTATGGTTTGACCGAATCATCTCCGGTGCTGACCATCAATACCATCAAGAATCCGGATCACGCCTCGGTGGGCCCGCCCATTTCCTGCGTGGAGCTGAAGATCACAGACCCCGACGGCAGCGGCATCGGCGAAATAGCCGCCAGGGGCCCCAATGTGATGCTGGGCTATTACAAGAACCCCAAGGCCACCGAAGCGGTGATGAAAGACGGTTGGCTGCTAACTGGTGACCTGGGTTACATCGACAAACGGGGCTGCCTTTATATCACCGGACGGGCCAAGAATCTGATAGTCTCGGCGGCCGGAAAAAACATCTATCCCGAAGGGATAGAGGCCCAGCTATTGAACAGTCCTTTCATTACCGAAGTTCTGGTGATCGGAGAAAAGAACCCCCAGACCGAACGGGAGGAGGTCCACGCCATCATTTATCCCAATTACGAGGCCTTTGACGAATATGCGGGCAAGCACAAGCTTACCCTGGACACGGCCCAGATAGAGAAGATTTTAAAGGAAGAGGTCAGGCGCCAGTGCGGGCACCTGGCCGATTACAAGCGGGTTAAGCATTTTTCCCTCCGGGAGGAGGAGTTTCCCAAGACCACCACCCGTAAGATCAAGCGTTATCTATTCGTCGGCAAGAAGGTCAATGTTTAATACCATCATGGAAATTTGAAAGGCCCAGGTCGGCAGGGCCATCGACGCGGTCCTGCAGTGGCAGGAAGTGGCGGGGTGAGGTAATTTTGTCAGTGAAAGGAGTTAATATCATGGTTGACCGCGAACTTAAACTCACGCAATCTTTTCTCGATTCATTGATCATCTGCCCAAAAGAAATCATAGAACCGCCGAAAAAGGAAATGCAACTGTTGAACGGTTCTTGGCGCAATAGCATGAAGCTAAAATCGAAAGACGGGAAGCATGAATTTACTGTATTCATGAGGAAAAACGAAGCGTTTGAAGAAGATTTTTCCATCGGTTTAGTCTACCATACGAAAGAGAAAATTGGAGACATCATACTTGCACGATACAACGGACCCCATGACGTAGTTGAAGATTTGGAATCTGTCCCCCATTTTGGTTATCATATACACACTGGAAAGGCTGAAAATATTGAAAAGGGTATGAAGCCGGAACGGGGTGGCCTTTTGACGAAAAAATACGCAAGCTACCAGGAAGCCTTGATGTGCGCATTGGCTGATTTTCACATAACCAACGCTGGCGAGCATTTCCCAACCTACCAAAGCCCAACACTGTTTGGTGAATGAAAATGGATTACCTAAGTCTGCTCAAAGAACAATTAAACGGCCGGATTGCATTCCGGGAAAAACGGCCAGGAATAAACCAACTGCTGGCCCCGTTCTATCATGAAGATGGAGACATGATGGAATTGTACCTTGAGGCCTCAAAGGTTAATGGCGGAAAAATCCGTGTTTGTGATCATGGCATGACCCTGATGCGCCTTTCGTATTCTTTTGAGTTAGATACAGAAAACAAACAACGCATATTCAACAAAATATTGACGGAAAACCAGGTTGGCGTGGAAAACGGGAATATATATTTGGAAACTTCTCCGGAGGCGATATACCCGGCTGTCATGCAGTTCGTGCAGGCAATAGCCAAGGTCAGCAACATGAGAATATACAAGCGCGAGGTAATACAAAGCCTGTTTTACGAGATGCTGGAGGAATTCATCGAGGAAAAACTGGCAAAATATAATCCAAGTTCAAAAGTATTCCCGATTGAGGACCGTGACGACCTGGAGGTGGATTTCGCCTTCGAGATATCGCCTCGCCCAATATACTTATTCGGCGTTAAGGACACCTCCAAAGCGCGTCTGGTCACCATTTCCTGCCTGGAGTTCCAAAAGAAAAAGCTGCCTTTTAAAAGTTATATTGTTCACGAAGACTTTGAAGAGCTGCCTAAAAAGGACAGAACAAGAATAACAAGTGCAGCAGATAAACAGTTTCCATCTTTAGATGATTTTAGGTTAAATGCAGAATCGTATATTGAACGTGATAAAGCTGCATAAACCGTGCTATAAAGGATATAACCATGCCCACTCTCCAATTCAAAGGCAAAAACATAATCTGGAACCACCACCTTACGATACCCTACCACACGCTGGAAGAAGTGACCAAGTTGGACTTTCAAGCGAAGAAGGGCGAGGGCACTTCGACCCTGCTCAGTGCAGGTAATCTTATTATTGAAGGCGACAACCTGCTGGCCTTAAAAGCTTTGTTGCCGCAGTACCAGGGTAAGATAAAGTGCATTTACATTGACCCGCCGTATAATACCGGCAATGAAGGCTGGATATATAACGATAAAGTAAACAGCCCTCTTATAAAGGAATGGCTGGGCAAGGAAGTGGGCAAAGAAGATATGACCCGTCATGATAAGTGGCTTTGCATGATGGTGCCAAGGCTGCGTCTTTTAAGAGATTTGCTTGATGATGATGGTGTTATTTGTATTAGCATAGATGATCTTGAACTTGGCAGTTTACTTAGAATTATGGATGAGATATATGGTGAGCAAAACAAAGAAGAGGTAATTTGCTGGCGGCGTAGACACAATCAACCAAACGATAAAAGCAAAGCAATTGGAAAAGTTGCAGAATTTATAGTAATTTACGCTAAGAATCTAAATACACTGAAATCCAAAGGTACATTTAATGGTTTAGCCTTAAGTGGTGATTTTTCGAATCCGGATCATGATCCAAAAGGTGATTGGGCCTCTAAACCATGGAAATCTGGTTCAGGGCAGACAGGCACTAAGTATAAAATAGTAACACCAACGGGCAAGATATTGTCGGAGGAGTGGTTAGGTACAGAAGATACTTTTAAAGCCTACTTGGCTGAGGGTAGAATATATTGGCCTAAAAATGGTGATGGTCTACCAAGGAAGAAGTATTATAAATTTGAAAGAGAAATTGAGGGACAGTGCGCACATAATTTTTGGGGTCATGAAGAATTCGGTTCAAATCAAGAAGCCTCTGATGAGATAGCATCCTTAAAAATTGAATTTGATAATCCCAAGCCAACAAAGTTAATAAAATCATTGCTTCAAATATTTACAATAAAAGATTCCATTATACTCGATTCATTCGCTGGGTCCGGTACTACCATGCATGCACTGTTTGATCTAAACAAGGATATCGGTAGCAAACGTAAGTGCATCATGGTGCAAATGACCGAGGCCTCAAAACAGGAACCTGATAAGAACATATGCAAGGACATAACTCGTGAACGTGTAAAACGGGCCATAGAGAAATACGAATACGAAAGCGGTTTTAAATACCTTCGGGTGGGCGATCCCATTGACCCCGAAAGCTTACTTTCCGGCGTTCTGCCCACATACAAGCAATTTGCCAAGTACGTCTATTACCTTTGCACCGGCGAATATCTAAAGGATGAAAGCAAAATAGACGAAAAAACCTACTTCGTGGGTTTGCACAAACAACAGGCGATTTATCTTGTTTACAAAAAAGACTATGATGAATTGACCAGACTGGCATTGAATCTACCGTTGGCGGAAAGCATACTAAAAGCCCGCAAGGGTAAAAAGTGCATCGTCTATGCCCCGGCTTGTTTTTTGGATGAGGATTACCTGCAAGAAAAGAACATAGATTTTGTAGGCATACCGTATAATTTATTCAGGAGAAACAGCCAATGAAAACGATGGCTGAAATCAAGGAAACGCTGTCCAAGCTTAAAGACGAAATCCACCGCCGCTATGGCGTCAGCCGGCTGGAGATATTCGGCTCATATGCGCGCGGCGAACAGCGGGTGGATAGCGATTTGGACGTGCTGGTGGAGTTTGACCGCGAGGTGTCGCTCTTTGACGTCGCCGGACTCCAGATTTATCTTTCCGAGCAGCTTGGGGCGAAGGCGGACGTCGTGCTCCGGCGCAGCGTAAGAAAAGAACTCAAGGACATCATCTTCGCCGAGGCGGTGCCGGTATGAAGCGCCGGTCGAAATTATTCGTCAGCGATATACTGGAAAACATGCGTCTCGCGGAAAACATCGTAGCCGATATCGATTTTGAAACCTTCGTTTTGCTCCAAGAAAAGCACTATACGGTGATCCGTTGCATCGAGATCATCGGGGAAGCGGTAAAAAACCTACCGCCAGAGCTTAGGCGGAAATATCCCGATATCCCCTGGAAAGAAATGGCGGGAATGCGGGACACGGTCATCCATTTTTACATGGGAGTGGATTACGGAATTGTTTGGAATACCATCAAGAACGAGTACCCTGTTGTGCGTCCCCGGATTGAAAGGATTTTCGGCGAGTTGGAAGAATAGGTTATGTTTCTGAAGAATTACCAACATAAAGTCGTTCTCGTCTTGCAGCAATTTTACCGGGCTGCGCGGGAAACGAAGAACAGTTACAATACCGCGCGCCAGGCCCTGCCGGAAAATATGCGGAACACTCTTAATTGGGTGGAGCCGGTATTTGCCGGTGCAGGCAAAGAATATCGGGACAAATGCAAAAACGGGCTTAACGAATGGTATCCCCGCCTAGTCATGAAGGTCCCCACCGGCGGGGGTAAGACGCTGTTGGCGGTTGAGGCCATCCGCGAATATCAAAATTTGTTTGCCCAAAAACGAACCGGCCTGGTAGTTTGGATAGTACCCACGGAAACCATCTACACCCAAACCGTAAAGAAACTGCGCGATAAAAGCAATGTGCTGCGGCAATTGCTTGACCAGTGCAGCGGCAACCGCACGGTTATTTTGGAAAAGGGCCAGCGTCTAACCACCCAGGACATCGAAGAAAACTTAGTCATACTTTTCGTGATGATCCAGTCCATCAGCCGCCATAACGGCAAGGAGGCTTTAAAGGTATTTCAGGATTCCGGCGGTTATGAGAGTTTTTTCCCGCAGGACAATCGGTATGACCTGCACGCTGAATTACTGAAAGCATACCCCAATATGGATTTGCTTTCGGAAATAGGGCCTTTAATCAAAACCAGCCTGGGGAACGCCATCAGGGTTTCCAAGCCATTCATAATCATTGACGAGATACACAAGGTATTTTCCGATATGGCGCGGGGTACCATAGACAACCTTAACCCCGAAATGATCCTTGGGCTTTCCGCCACGCCCAAAGCCGAGATGAATACCTTCGTGTCAATTACCGGTTTGGAGTTGAAGGACGAGGAGATGGTCAAGCTGGACATGCACATCCTGCCCCCGGCCAGCCGTCAAAGCAACGACTGGAAGGCGATGGTTAAGGAGATCAAAACCCACCGGGAAAAATTAGAGAAAAAAGCCAGGGATTTTCACGGGTCAAGGGGCCTATATATCCGGCCCATTGCCTTGATACAAGTGGAGGCCACGGGCCACGACCAGCGCGGTAAGGGCAGGGTGCACAGCCAGGATGTGCGTGAATACCTGATGGATTTGGAAGTAAATCAGGATGAAATCGCCATCAAAACCGCCGCCCAAAATGACATCGAGGATGTCAACCTGTTCGCCTCGGATTGCCCGGTGCGGTATATAATCACCAAAGAAGCCTTGCGCGAGGGCTGGGATTGTTCCTTTGCCTATGTCCTGGGCATTATACCCAACGTTAATTCGGATACCGGTATTACCCAGTTGGTGGGCAGGATAATGCGGCAACCCTATGCCCAAAAGATGGGCATCAAGGAACTGGACGAAAGTTATGTTTATTATTCCAGGGGCGATACCCGCCAAATGCTGGAACGGGTAGCGGCTGGATTCAGGAAAGAGGGGCTGGAAGACTTGGTAAACAGGATAAAGTTAAAAAACCGCGACGACATTAACCAGGAAAAAACGGTCAAGATAAAAAAGAAATTCAAAAAGTACGAATATGCTTTTTATTTGCCGGTGTGGGTGATGATAGGCGATAGGGATAAAAAACGGCGTTTTTCCTATGGCGCCGATATAAAGCAACAACTTGACCTTGCCCAATTAAAGATTGAAGACAAACAAATAAAAACCATTGACAGTAGTCTGAGCGAGGAAAATAAGGAACGGCAGTCTTTTGCAATAACCATCAATAGCCAAAGCCGGACGACATTCCGCGAAGAAACATCGTTGATTAATGAAGAAGAAAATGTCAACATTGACTACCTTACCCGCCGCTATGCAGAACTGATAGAGAATCCCTTCCATGCAAGAAAGACGGCAATGGCCCACATCGCCGTTTTGAGAAGTAGACTGGGCAATAAAAAGCTGGCAGAGCATTTCAGCCATATTGCCTCTATGCTGCACCGGATGTTGAATGACGAAAAAACAAGGCAGGAAGAAAAAATATTCCACAAATACTTGGACGACGACAAATTAGTTCTGGCGGTTTCCAACGAAGGCGAGATAGGTTATCATATCCCGCAAACGGATTTTATGACTGTCAACCCGGTGCCCAGCGCTTACGATAATTATTTATACGAAGATGCTGATATGAATACTATGAACGAGCTTGAGCGTAAGGTGGGCGATATACTTGACCGGCAGGAAAAGATTCTCTGGTGGTATAGAAACAAGGCCAGCAATAATTGGTATGCCATCCAAGGCTGGCAACAATATAAAATACGGCCGGATTTTGTGGCCGCCAGGAAAAAGGGAAGCGACCAAATCGAACTGCTTTATGTTCTCGAAAACAAAGGGGAGCATCTTGCCGGTAATGCCGATACCGTATACAAGAAGAACGTGCTTGATAAAATGACGGAGCAGCATCGCAACGGCAAAATCAAAAAATATCAGCAAACGGAGTTGGACTTGTTCACTATAAACGAAAAAGCAGAATTCTATTTGGTCGAGGAAAATCAGGAAGAAGCAGGAATAAAAACACTTTTTAAATGAACAAAAGTAATTGTTCATCTGTTGGAATTTTGTTTTATGTTAATAGATCATAGCCGTGAAAAATTATTGAATGCCGCAATTTATTTTGCAAAACACACAAAATATTGTGGCATGACAAAACTTATGAAACTTTTTGCCTTTTTGGATTTTATTCATTTTAGACAAACAGGCAGAAGCGTTACAGGGCTTGAATATTATGCATGGAAAAGAGGGCCGATACCTGCAAGCTTTTGGAGTGAATTAAAAGACCAAAAAGAACCGGATATAGTTTCGGATAAAATATCATGGCGAAAATACTTTGGATAGAGGATGGCGCATATGCGGATTTGCAGGAGCTTGTTGTCCCAATCTACATACAGGGACGGCATGATCTGACTATTGCGTTGGACGCTTCGGAAGGATGTGGGCATTTATTGCAAACGCAGTTTGATGCTGTGATCGTGGGCAGGCGAATCCCGCCGGGGAATGATAGGGGCTGGATAGAATTATGCAACAAAAAAGAGAAAATAAAATAACTGCAAAATTGGGCCTTCAATTGCTCTATAAGAGTCCTTCAAAGTTTGAGTTTGATAAATTGATAAAAGTGGAACGGATTCCTTCTTGGATTGATCCCATAAAATTCGGTTTATTCACGGTTGAAAGCAAAAACGACCATTTAAATGATATTATAAACGATGGTTGTTTTTTAAAGGGGAATGCTGATAAAGCATTCCCCCTTATTTTTACTTAGCTATTGACCCCAAAATGTATTTTATGGTAAAGTAAAACATAATAACATACGGAATTCAGTAAGCTATGCCCCCCAATCCCCCCCCAAAAAAAATAATGGTGATCATGCCAGACGGCAAGGTGATCAAACCTGCCGGCCGGCAGATAATGGTGATTATGCCCGATGGCCGGATGATGGAGCCATCCATCGTCATGACCATTGACGACCTGCGGGACAAGCAGAAGACCGTGTTCCGGATGTTCGGGGGCAGCCCCCAGATGATAATGAGCGCCAAGGAAGCTTTGATGGTAGACATCTCCGAGGTCCTCAAGGAGACTTTCGGTGACAAGCTGGAGGTGATGGGACAATACAAGACCGACATCCTGGTCTACTACGCCCCCAACGCCTTTTCCGGGGACAAACAACGGGCTATCACCGTGGCCAACCAGGTCTACGCCGACCGGCTGAAGCAACTGGAAGTGGAGCGGCGGGAGCACATGGCGGCCATTACCCGGTTAAAGACCCTGTACGAAAATGAAAAGGGAAAATCGGTGCAGTTCGCCGCCATGGCCAACCAGTTCCGGCTGCAGACCATGTCGGACAATGAGAAGGAACAATTAGTGACCCGGGCCCGCAGCGAAGCCCTGGAGATGGTGGAGGAGGCGGTCAAGTCCATCGAGGCCGAGAAGGCCGACCTGGAGCGCACCCTGGAACAGCTGGCGCTGCAGCTTTCCGACACCATCACCATCGCCCAGCACTCCGAAGAGATGGAACGCCTGAAGCAGGAATACGGCGAGGTCAACAAACGGGCCATGCTGGTGCGTCCAGCCGCTGATCTTGACGATTTGTCGCTGGAACAGCAGCAGGAATACTCCCGGCACCTTCCCAAGCTGTGCGATCAGCAAGGCAACGAAAGGCTGTTTGATCTGGCCCAGGTACTCAAATTAAAGGGGGAGGAGCAGGGCTTAAGCGAAGGGAGCCATGTGCTGGTGCGCTACCAGCCGGGCGACGAGGTAAAATTCTTCATCGGCCGCCTGTTCTTCAACGACACCAAGGACTATGTCTGCCTGGGGCAGGGGTTCGAGATCACCTCCAGCGTCTACAAAGGCCAGGCCAAGGGCGAGATTCCAAGCGATGAGGAAGTGCTGGGGATCATCGGCAAGAATCCGCTTCACGTCCAGATCTACTTAGAAGCGGTCAGGAACTCCTCCATCCAGACGGTGCAGTTCTGGCTGCACGACCTTAGGGCCGGCCAGCTGCTGGAGATCCAGTCCATAGACCAGGCTATCGGAGACCTGCAGGAATCGCAGATGCACATCGCCCACCAGCGGACCTACGAGCAGGGGCCGGCCGAAGAAGAATGCCGGGCCGAGGAGTCCATCTTAGAACAGCAGGCCGAGGTAGACGAGGAGCTACAGGCCATCAAGCGCCTGATAGTGGGGCCCCTGGCCTCCAAATACGTGCCCGACGAGATGGAATGGCGCAAAAAAATGTCGCTGGCCCGGGATAAGCTTCAGAAGGAGATGGCCCAGCGGGAACTAAAAAAGCTCAGGGGGAAAAAACAGAAAGAGGTCCAGGCCATCTACGAAAGGGTCAGCCGGCTTTTATTTGACGAGGAAATGGTGGGTAAGGCCAATGTCAACCTAAAAAAATATCCGCCCCAGATGATAGCCCTGCGGGAAAAGATTAGCGACCGGATGGGGGAGCGGATCAAGCACGATGCCGGGCTGCTGAAAAAACTGCTGGCAGACATTGAATAGGGTTTGGGTTTGCGCAGCACCCTGCCTTCGTCACCTCAGGAACTCACCCAACCCTCTCCTAAAGTTCGGCCTACGTAGCAGGCAGCACTAATAAATGCTACTACGGCATCGGCAAGGTTTAAACAACCCTTGGCGGGTCAGTAGTGGGTAAATATGAAAAAGCAATTAACCATGACCGAAAGATTAAGCATAAGCGGCTGGTGGCTTTTAGCCGCCGTTTTTTTTATTTTCTCCACGGCCCGGGCCGGGGTGGTCATCAACGAGTTTTGCTATTACTTGGACCCGGCCGGCGACACCGGCAAGGAATGGGTAGAACTCTATAATCCCGATTCCATCGCCCAGGGTTTATCGGGCTATGATATTTACCCCGGCCGCTCGCCCCATTACATAATTCCCCAGGGCTTTGTGCTGCCGGGAAGATCTTTCGCGGTCTTGTATCTCCGGCTGGCCGGCGTCAATACCGTCTCAGATCTCTACGAAGGGACCGCGCCCACCGGCAACATGCCCAACGTCAAGGGGTCGCTGGCAATATTTTCCGATTCCACCCGGGACAGCATCATCGATTTTGTGCAATATGGAGCGGCTGGGCAGACCTACGAAGCCACTGCGGGCAATGCCGGGATTTGGACCCGGGGGAATTTTGTGGATACTGTTACCTGCACCTGGTCGCTGGGCCTAGGCAGCGACGGAGTGGATAACGACACTTCCGCCGACTGGTCAAAATTTGCAAAGCCTACGCCGGGATACACCAACAGCCCGCAAGCTTACGATATCGCCCTGTCAACGCCATTCACCACGCCGCTGGAGATTACGGCGGGAAACACTTTTACCGTTTCGGCGTTGGTGAAGAACCAGGGAACCAATACCGCCCGGAATGTCTCACTTACCTTTTACCAGGATGCCAACGGCGATTCAATTTGCCAGTCCGGGGAAACGGTTTTTCATCGGGAGCAATGGGATTCTTTAAGCAGCGAAAGGGTTTGCAGTTTTACCCATAATGCTCAGGCCGAGGGTGCTTATCAACTGATGGCCATGGTCCTTAGCGACAGCGAAAGCGTTTTGGAGAACAACCATCAGCTCTTTTCATACCTGGCCGGCAGTCCTCTGGTAATCAACGAAATCATGTACGATCCCTATGCCGGGATGCCGGAGTGGGTGGAGCTTTACAACCGTTCCGGCAGTGCCATTGACGTTTGGAACTGGACCTTGGAAGATGCCACGGTTTCGCCCCAGAACATTACCACCGTCCATCAAACCGTTTTTCCGGGCGCGTTTTTGCTGCTGGCTCAGGATACCATATATCTGGGCGGAACTTGTCCCAGGATTAAAGTCAATGGCTGGCCTTCGCTGAACAACGATGCCGACATCGTCTGTCTGCGGGATCAAAGGGGCGCGGCGGTGGACCGGGTGCAGTACCAGTCTTCCTGGGGCGGCGGGGACGGCAAGTCGCTGGAAAGGATCAATCCCTTTTTGCTGAGCCAGGATGCGGCCGGTTGGGACGGATGCGTGGTTTCAAGCGGTTCCACTCCCGGCGCCCAAAACAGCATCTATATTGAAAAACTGGAATCCTCGGCTAACTTAAGCATTTCTCCCAATCCCTTCTCCCCGGACGGCGACGGGTTCGAGGACCGAACCCTGATAAGCTTCGATCTCGCCTGGACCAGGGCGGTGGTCAACCTCAAGATCTTCGACCGGCTGGGACGGCCGGTGAAGACCCTGGCCGAACAAAGGGAGTTCGGTAACAGCGGCTCGCTGGTCTGGGACGGCCGGGACGGCGGGGGGCGGATCTGCCCGATAGGGGTTTACATCGTCCTGCTGGAGGCCCGGGACGCCAACGGCTCGGGGTCGGTAAAGAAAAAGCAGACGCTGGTCCTGGCCCAAAAACTATGAACTTGTCCGTTCCTACGTTACTCCTTTAATACACTATTTTAGGTATAGCATGATCCAAGTATACACCGGCAACGGCAAAGGCAAGACCACTGCGGCCCTGGGGCTGGCCATGCGGGCCTCCGGGCGGAAGAAAAAGATATTGATGATCCAGTTCATGAAGGGCAAGGTCAACTACGGGGAACTGAGATCAGCCAGACTGCTGCCCGGCTTCACTATCAAACAGTTCGGGCGGCCCAGCTTCGTGGACAAGAAGAACCCGGCCCCGGCCGACATCAAGGGGGCGCAGGAAGCGCTGGACTTCGCGGCCAAGGCCATCGGCTCCAGGAAACACGACATCATCATCCTGGACGAGCTGAACGTGGCCCTGGACTTCAACCTGGCGCCGCTGGATGAGGTGTTGGCGCTGGTCTCCAAAATACCGAAGAACTTGGAATTAGTGATCACCGGGCGCCATGCCCCCAAGGCTCTGATAAGACTGGCCGACCTGGTTTCGGAGGTCAAAGAGATCAAGCACTATTACCAGCAAGGGGCGCAGGCGAGGAAGGGGATCGAATTTTAAAATTAAAAATTAAGAAATGCAACCCTTCGGCAATCTCAGGGCAAGAATGCAAAATGCAGAATAATCCCAAAAATAAAAGTTCAAATATAAAACACAAAACAACGACAGGAAATATTTTACTTTCAAGGGTCAAGGGCAAAACTATAAGGAAGCCAGAAATTACAGGAAATTCTTATCCGCAGATTAACGCAGATGGTAACCATTAATTTTATAAACGATTTGAATTGATATTGGAAAATCTGTGTAAATCTGTGTAATCTGCGGATGTATCCGTCCTATTAAGGTAAAACAAAAATCAGCACATATAATCAAGGAGCTTCATGGAAGGTCTGATCAAAAAAGCGCTGGGCAAGGGCCAGGCCGATTACCTGGAGATACGGCTGGAGGAGAAAACCATCACCGGCGTCACCTATGCCGGGAAGGAACTGGACAGCGTGGGGGCCAACGCCGTCAAGGGCGGAAACGTCCGGGCCCTGTACAAGGGCGGCTGGGGCTTCGTCTCCTTCAACTCGTTGGACGAACTGGATGCCAAGGTGGCCCAAGCTTGTCGGGCGGCCAGATTAGTGGGCAAAGGCAAAAGCAAACTGGCCAAGGTCCCCAAAGTGACGGCCGTCATCAAGGTCAACTTAAAGGACGATCCCCGGAAGATACCGCTGGACCAGAAGGTGAAGCTGGCCAAAAAGTACAACGGCATCATCACCGACTCCAAGGGCATCATCAGCTCCAGCGTCCGCTACGAGGATGTCTTCAAAAAACAGACCTTCGCCAACACCGAGGGCACCTTCATCACCGAGGAACGGATGTACTGCGGGGCGGCCTTCGCCGCGGTGGCCAAGGACGGAGCCAACGTCCAGCGGGCTCACGACACGGTGGGCGGCACCGGAGGCTACCATACCGTGCTGAAGCTGGAATCAAAAGCGGAAGCAACAGTCAAGGACGCCCGGGATCTTCTCAAGGCCGAGAAGGTCTCCTCCGGCAAATACACGGTGGTGATGGACCCCAAGATGTGCGGGGTGTTCGCCCACGAGGCTTTTGGCCACCTGTCCGAGGCCGACTTCATTTCCGAAAACTCCAAGCTGAAAAAGATGATGACATTAGGAATAAAGTTCGGGGTCGGCGCCCTGTCCATCTTAGACGACGCCACCATCAGGGGCCAGCGGGGGCATTACTGCTACGACGAGGAGGGGGTGGCTGCACAAAAGAATTATCTGATCAAGAACGGGATTTTAGTAGGGAGGCTCCATTCCCGCCAGACCGCGGGGAGGATGAACGAGAAGGCTTCAGGCAGCGCCCGGGCCATCAGCTACCAGTTCAAGCCCATTGTGCGGATGGGCTGCACCTATATCGAGCCCCGGGACTGCAGCTTCCAGAAAATGATCGGCGAGATCAAAAACGGGCTGTACGTAGTCTCGGCCTTAGGGGGCATGACCGAGCTGGAGATGTTCACCTTCTCGGCCATGAAGGCCTATCTGATCAAGAACGGCAAGCTGGGCCCGATGGTCCGGGACGTCATCTTAACCGGCAACGTCTTTGAGACCCTGAAGAACATCGACGCCATCGGCGACGACCTGGAGCTGCACGGGGGCCTGGGGGGCTGCGGCAAGGACGGGCAGATGCCGCTGCCGGTCTCGGACGGCGGCCCGCACATCAGGGTCAAAGACGTAGTGGTGGGAGGGAAATGAAGATGAATAAGATAATAAACCAAATATTGGACCTGGCCAAAAAGAAGGCCGAAGCGGCTGAGGTCATCTTAGTAGAAGGGAAAGAGAGCCCGGTGGAGTTCCGCTCAGGCAAACTGCATTCGGTGGAACACAAGGAGATCAAAGGGGCCGGGCTGCGGGTGGTCAGGCACGGCCGGATAGGTTTTTCCTCCACCACCGACTTCGACAAACTTCCGGCATTAGTGGACCATGCGGCAGCGGGCGCAGCCTTCGGCCAGCAGGCCGTGTTCAATTTTCCGGCGGGATGCAAACCGGCCGGAGTGAAGACCGTCGATCCTCAATTGGAAAAATTCACCCCCGCCCAGGCGGTGGCCGAGGGACAAAAAGCCTTGGGAATACTGGCCCAAAAGGCCCCGGCCCTGAAATGCGATATTGGCCTGAACAAGAAATTCTATCATGTTTCACTGGCCAACAGCCGTGGGTTCTGCGGGGAGTACGACAAGACCTCGTTCAGCTATGGCCTAAGCGGGGTGACCATAATCAACGGCAGCCTGACCTTCATCGAACAGGAGCGACGGAGGGGGAAACTGGACCTGGCCACGTCTGAGATGACCGCCAAAATGGTCCGGATGTATCAAGACGCCAAAAAAACGGCTAAGCTGGCTGCCGGGAAAATGCCGGTGCTGTTCACCCCCGAAGCCATGAGCCTTTTATGGATGTCCATAGCCCTGGGGGTCAACGGCAAGGCGGAGCAGAAGAAGACCACGCCGCTGCTGGGCCGGCTGGGCGAGAAGATGCTGGATCCCCGGATCACCGTCAGCGACGATCCGCTGCTGCCTTACGGCCTGGCCTCGGCTCCGTTCGACGACGAGGGGGTCTGCGGGGCCAAGCTGGACCTGTTCCATCAGGGCGGGTTCAAAAATTTCATTTACGACCTGCAGACTGCGGGGATCCTGGGCAAAAGGTCCACCGGGCACGGCAGACGCTCCTTCGGCGCCCAGCCTTCGCCCCAGGTCAGCAACCTGGTGATAGCAGGCGGAAAGACCAAGCTGGCCCAGATGATCAGGAACATGGACTCGGGCCTGATCGTCTACGATCTTTTAGGCGCCGGGCAGAGCAACATCATGGCCGGGGATTTCTCGGTCAACATCGGGCTGGGTTACAAGGTGGAGCAGGGGAAGATCGTGGGCCGGGTCAAGGACGCCATGATCGCGGGCAACGTCTACGATCTTTTGAAGAACAAGGTACTGGAGATCTCGTCCGAGACCGAAGCCATGGGGAGTTACGGCATTTCAACCAATACCCCGGCCATGCTGTTCGACGGGATGAACGTGGCGGCCAAGTAATAATAAATCAGAACACCGGAAATGCTTTAATTGTAATTTGCGGGGGCTTTGTTGCGCAAATATGGATATGAAATTTATCGCTGATTTGTCTGTGGCTGAAGAAATCGCCAAATATACGAAGACAGAGGGACCAAAGGATGAGGCAGTAAAGCCCATCCAAGCCCCGGTATTGGCCGAAGAACACACGCCCATTTACACTATGCACCGTTATTTCGCCAGAAGGCCGCACAATGTATTTTCGTATCTTATCAAGCATTACACCAAGCCGGGCGATATCATCCTTGATCCATTCTGCGGCGGCGGAGTGACCGTGGTGGAAGGCTTAAAGCTGCGGCGAAAAGTTGTGGGTGTTGATTTAAACCCCATGGCCACATTTATTACCAAAATGGAAGTAATGCCGGTTGATTTGGATTTACTGGAAGAAGGGTTTAAAAAAGTTGCAACTGCGGCAAAAGAAGACATTCTGGAGTTATACCGAACGGTCTGCCCCAAATGCCGCAGTAAAGAAGCGATTGCCGAATGGTATGAATGGAGCAACGTTTTTATCTGCGGAGGCTGCCATAAACCCATAGTTTTGGCGCAGGCTAAAAAGAAAAGCGCCGGCCGTTATTTGTGCGCCACCCCCAAATGTAACAGTGTTATTGTTCCATCGGCATGCGATAAAACCGAAGATGAATTGATAACCGCAAAATACCATTGCCATTGCGGTAAAACCGGCGAGAAACCGGCGGACGAGTTTGATAAAAGGCTATATCGGAAGATAGAGAAATCGTTTGAGGAAACGGTTCGGAAAGAAAAACTAAAATATCCCAAAGACAAATTCCCGGACGGCGATAGGCAAAGAGATGACGCGCTTTACCAAAAAGGCATAACCCACTTTTACAAATTATTCACAAAAAGAAATTTACTGGCCAATGCCAGGTTGAAGAAGGCTATTGAAAAAGTTGGTTTAGAAAGTAATGAAAAAGATATTTTAATTTTTTCGTTCAGCGCCGCCTTATCATGGACCTCTATTTTAACAAGCGATACCGGCCATGGCTGGCAACACCATGCGTATTGGTTGCCAAATATATCGTATGAGCTTAATGTGTGGGAAATGTTCGTCCAGCGTTTAAAAGGCGGCAATAATACTGTTTATAGGGGGAAGAAGTCGTCGCAGGAAACAATAGGCCAGTATGCCGTTTTTGCGAAAAACATAAAAGAATTAAAAGAAAAGAAAAAATCTTGTTTATTGCTTACTCAATCGTCCCACAAATTGACCTTGCCGGAGGGTGTAGTTGATATTGTAATAACCGACCCGCCATTTGGCGGAAATGTTCAATATTCCGAATTATGTGATTTTTGGGCCGTTTGGCTTAAAGATGAACTCGGACTAAAAGGTGTAATTGACAATGCTGATGAGGCGATTCAAACGCGTCATTCCGGTTTTGAGGCCACCAAAACGGCAGAGCATTACGAAAATATGCTGTACAAGGTGTTTAAGGAATGCCATCGTGTTTTAAGGCCGAAAGGTTGGATGGTGATGACATTTCACAACCGGGAAGTAGGGGTCTGGATGAGTTTGCAAAGGGCCGCAGTTAGGGCTGGTTTTAAATTGCCGGATGCCGGATTTGATAAAACCAGGGGAATGATTTATCAGCCTCCCATAGAACACTATACGCCTACTCTGCATTTACGAGCGCCTGGCTCAATGCTGGGCGATTTTATTCTTAGTTTCCAACGGCAGGAAGAGTTGCCGGAAATTGACAATATAAAAGACACTTTAACATCTGCCGAAGAAAAAGATTTTCGCAACAAGGTTGAGGAGTTGATTGAGTTCCACGGCGGCGCTGACGAGAGCCTCTTAATGACGGGTTTAATCCCCTATCTTAATGAAAAAGGGCTTTTACACCGTTTGGCTAATTTTGATCTGCGCACTTTTTTAAACGGCCACTTTGTGTACCATAAAGATAAAAAATGGTATAAAAAGGAGATGGTTGACAGGGCTACCCAATCTTTAAAGCCCATGGACGCCATCCCGGCCGAACTTTTGACCGAGGGGCTTATCACCAGCTTTTTGCGAGAAAAGAAAATAGCCAGCCTTGACGACATATTGGTTAATATCTATTCAACTTTAGTTAACAGCCACAGGCCGGGCATTCAGGCCATCAATGAAATATTGGACAAGTTTTGCGATCCGGTACAGTTAAAACGCGGAGAAAAAAGGAAAGGCAACCGCTACCGGCTTAAATCAGAATTGCCGGCCAGCACCGAAATAAAAACCGTGGAGGCTAAAATACAAACCACCATATTCGGCGATGACGAAATAACGGCCAATATCGGGCATAATGACGCCATTGCTTTTCTGGCAAAATATGCCGCCCGGTTGGGTTATGATATACATGTTGGCGAGACGGAACAAAGGAAACTGCCTAATTTCAGGGACATATCGCATCAAATGCTTTCGGCGGTGGACTATGGGATAAACCCCAAGGCTTTTGATATTATAAAGGAAATTGACTTATTATGGATGAAAGGGAAGAAAATTATTGCCGCTTTTGAGGTAGCCACATCCATTGATACCGCGGATAAAGCGATAAACGTTCGTTATAGAAATTTATTCGCTTCAATGCCTGGTCTGGAAATAAAAACATTTGTCATTGTCCGGGACAAGGATTATAAAAAAGCGGAAGAAAAACTTTATACGCCGGTAAATTTACAAGATGGTATTTGCGATAAAATAAAAATCATTAAGATAAGCGAGATGACTTTTGAAAACATAGAAAAGAAGGTGTAATATTGTTTTATAGGTAAGCAGGGAAGGACAAAGAAAAAGCTGATGGCATTTGCCATCAGCTTTTTACATACTTGCCGGTTTTGTATCACACCTCTTGTCTCTCCAGCGCCTTCAGCCCCACTCTCAACGGCAAATAAATAGCCACGGCCGAAAGCAATCCAAAAATTCCCAGGGCCGTCAAAAGGGCGCCGCTGTAGCTTAAATTACTTTTCCATAAATTGGCGGCGTATAAATAGGCCGGCCAGGCCAGCACCACCACCGAGAGCCCCACGTAACCCAGTCCGGCCAAAGCGGCCAGCAGGCCGCCCAGCCCCGAGGCAATGCGGCTGGGATTGCGTTCCTTGAAGTCGGGGAAGATGGCCCCCAGGCCCAGCGCCAGGCTGGTGATGGCCAGGCACATCAGGCCCAAAGACAGGTGGCTCAACAATCTCATTTGGGGCAGGGTGTTCAGTATCCGGTTGGAGAGTAAACTCAAAGTTTCGGTCAGGAGCAGGGCCACCGCCAGGTTCAGGGCCGATTTCTCCATCAGCAGTCTTTTGGCCGAGACCGGGGCCGAGCGCATCAGCCACATCATGGGGCCTTCCAAACTGATCACCGGAAATACGAACCGCACCGAGAGGGTGGCCAAAATGTACCCGGCAAAGGCGAAGTTCAAAAAGGCGATGGCCACCTTCCAGACCGGGAAGGTAAACAACAGGGGATAGGTCCTTAAGCCACCCAGGTAGATCACTAAAAGCGACAGGAAGATCAGGCCCTGGGCCCACTGGCCGGGGTCGCGCAGGAAGAGCAGAGCATCCTTGGCCGCGATGGGCAGAAGGCCGGCCAGCCGGGAGGCCGGTCCGAAGCTTTTAGTAAATCCCCGGTCCGGCGAAGTATTGACCCGCCCGGTCAACGCGTGGTAATAGACCTTGCCCGCCAGCCAGGAACACAAAGCCCCCCAGAAGACGGCGGTGATAAGAAGCAGCCAGGCCATCTTCAACGCTTCTCCTAAAGCCGCGGGGAGCGGCGCCAGCACCAGCCGGGCCAGCCATGTTCCGGGCAGCAGCGGTGATCCCACCAACGCCAGCTGGGACAGGTAATGCTCCAGCTCGGGCATGGTGTCTATCTGGGCGATCACCATCCCCTTGGGCTGGCCGAACAGGAAGAAGGCCCAAGCCGCTAAAGCCAGGAACAATAATAAAAACCCCAGCAACTGACGCAGGCCCAGGCGGGGAAATATTTTTATCAGAACCAGCAGCGCCGCCATCGCCAGGAAGGCCGGCAGCAGGGTGAAGACCAGCAGGGCGGCCAGATAAAGCAGAAAGTGGAGCAGGTTCTGGTGCCGGGCCGCGGTCAAGGCCGCCAAAAGGGGCAGGCCCAGTATCAAAGTGGCCCAGGTGCTGAAGAAGAAGTTCTGCAGGAAGCGGTAGCCGAAAAGCTTTGACGGCTCCATGGGCGTGGCCAGCAGGTAGTCCACCTCCGGGGAATAGTACAGGGTGGAGAGCGAGGTGATCAGGTTGCTTAAAAAAAGCATCAGAAAGAAGGTCAGGAAGGAAGTGGACAACAGCCGGAACAGCAGGGGCCGCCCGATGTCTTCCAGGGCCAGCAAGTAAGCGAAGATCTTATAGAACAAAAAATACCCGCCCACCAGGAACACGGCCACGGCGAACAGGTAGGACGAAAGCTGCAGCAGGCGGCCCCGGCGCGGGGCGAAGATCTGCGAGGCCGAGGCCCGGAATAAGGTAGTTATAAGATGGAGAGGTAATGACATCTGGCTGAAAATCCTAAAATTTTAAACAATTTCAAAACTGTAAAAACTGGGAATTTGGAAATTCGGAATTTGGTAATTGGTGTTTGTTCAGTGTTTAGGATTTAGTATTTTGTTTGGTCATAGCCTCTCAAACTCGCTGTGCGACAGGGCCAGGATATTGTCGATCGGGAACAGCCAGCGGACGTCCAGCAGTTTCCGCTTGAGCAATGCCAGCCGGGGGGCGGGGGGCAGCTTCAGCGCGGCCGTGACCACTTTCTCGATATACTTCTCGCGGCCGCCGCGGCTGTAAACGCTGAAGACCTTCTCCGAGGCCTGCTCGGCCTCCTCGATGGCCATGGTCTCATCGGGCGACAGTTTCGGCTGGGGCAAGAGCAGCACCGCCTTCAAACTGACGAAGGTCTGGGGAATGGAGGAGGGCTTGGCGGAAAAGGCTCCCATTCCTTCTATCACTTCCAAAAAGCTGGAGGGGATGACGAACATTTTTTCTCCGCTCAACATCCGTTCCGCCTTTTGGGCCTGTTCCTTCAGTTTTAGGTGATGCCAGCGCAGGCTTTTTCCGATAAAATCTATTCCTCCAAAAAGGTTTAACAGCTCCGGCGGCAGGGCCATGATGTAGGCCAACCTCCGCAGTTCTTCGTCCCGGATCTGGGGCATAAAGGTCAGGCTCTGAATTTGCCGCTGATGCAGATAAAGGGAAAACTGGGGCAGGATCTGGCTTTGGTCGTGGATCGGCCAGCCGTTGACCAGGGTCTGGTCGATGGCCGACGAAAAGGACAGACTGCTGTTGTCCATGGGCAGGTTGCTGAGCAGATGGGAGAAGCCATCCAGGTTGGCGATGATATGGGGATGGTTAAAGGGATAGCGGGTGATGTTTTTGATCAGCAGCCCGAATTGTTTTATCAGCAGGGAGATGGTGCTGACCTGAAAGGCCGGATCGAAGGTCCGGACCGGCTGAGGCTGCAAAGAGGCCTCGGCCGGTTTCTCGGCCAGGCCCATCTCCAGCAGTTCGGTCAGGGCCTGGCAGGTCAGGAACTTGCCCAGGCCGCTGGAGGAGACCAGGCCGGAAACCGGCAGATGCTTTTGGCCCAAAAGTCCCAAGATATTTTCCTGCTCCGGGGTCAGCTCGGGGGGGCGGGGTTTGACACCGGCCTTGACGATGGCCTCCAGCGAGGGGATCTCCTTCTTGATCCGCAGCCATTCGTCCAGCCGCCGCATGCCTTCCAGCAAAAATCCCTCCACCGCCAGGCGCACCGGGTATTTGCTCTGGGTGTACAGCCGGGCCTGGACGTCAAAAACATAGTGCCCCTCCACCCAGGTAAAGATCTCGTCCATGATCTCCTGAATCTTGAAGCGGATCACTTCCTCAAAATCGTCCTGGGACAAAAAGCCGCGCTCGATCAGGATCTCCTCCAGCGGGGCCTTCAGGGCCTTCTGCTGCTCTTCGGCCTGCATGAAGTTGGTCTCGGATACCAGCCCGGTCTTGAACAGGTATTCGGAGATGTGCTCCTGGCGGCCCTGCTTGCGGTAAAAGCCGCCGGTGATGTAGCCCTGATCCAGATCAAAGGCGACTTCGTCGTCCCCCTGTTTCAGGGTCAGAACGCCGTTCTTGCGCTGGCTGGAGATCAGCTGTAAAATCTCGGGGATGCTGAAATCGGAAAGATTTCCTTCAAGTGCCATCTTATTAGCTGTTAGCTGTCAGTTAGTTGTTAGCTGGACTGTATCCAGTAGCCGATAGTCAGTAGCCACTGTTTTCTGTTTAGCGTTTACCATTCATTGTTTATTGTTCACTGTTCATTGCTCATTGTTCATTGCTTCGAGTGAACTCCAGGTACAGGCTCTCCAGGTCCTGGTGCCGGTGTTGGGATAATTCCATTAGCTCCTCCAGCGTGCCCAGGGCCGCCAGCCGGCCGTTGGCGATGATGCCGATCCGGTGGCAGACCGACTCGGCCAGGCTTAAGGTGTGGGTGGAGATCAGCAGGGAACAGCCTTTTTTAGCCTCCTCCTGGAATATCTGCTTCACCAAAATTATGCTGGCCGGGTCCAGGCCCACCAGCGGCTCGTCTATCAGATAAACTTTAGGCTGATGAAGCAGGGTGGCGGCCAGCACGGTCTTCTGCCGCATGCCGTGGGAATAGCTCTCGGCCCGGCGGTCGATCCACTCCTGGGTCTCGAACCGGTCTATCAGTTCCTCCACCCGCAGCTCCAGCCCCTTGTCCGGACAGCCATAGAGCCGGGCCACCAGGCGCAGAAACTCCCGGCCCGACAGTTTCTCATATATAAAGGGGTCGTCGGGGATGAATCCCAGGCACTGTTTGGCCTGGGTCGGGCTTTGTTCCAGGTCAAAACCGCAGATGGAGCGGGCACCTCCGCTAGGCTGTAAAATGCCGGCCAGCATTTTAAGTGTGGTGGTCTTGCCGGCCCCGTTGGGGCCCAGCAGCCCGAAGATCTCCCCCGACCCGATGCTTAGGCTGATATCATCCACCGCCAGCTTGGCCCCGAATGATTTGGACAAATTCTTAAGCTCTATTCCCCGGCTCATGGCCGGTGCTCCAGTATCTCGATCTTCAAATTTCCGAAGGCACTGAGCAAACGGGTCTGCTGGCTGAGGTCGCCCTCCACCAAGCGCAGCCGGGCGGCGTCGGCCGGGGCCTGGCCGAAGGTGGGATCCAACTCAATCCATTTACCGCAGTAGACCGAATTCCAGGCGTGATAGTAAAACTTGCCGTCCAGATAAACCACTCCCAGGCAGATCTTGGCCGGCAGGCCGGCGGCCCGGGCCAAGGCGGCAAACAAAGTGGCGTGCTCGTTGCAGTCGCCCCGCCGAGATTGCAGCACCTCCACCGCCGAGGGCAGGCTGACGGTCATGGTTTTCTCCAAATTCTCATAAACCCATTTCTCCAAAACCAAAGCCTTTTGCCAAGGATCGGTCAAGCCCTTGGTCAGTTTTAAAGCCAGCTGTTTGACATCTTCGTCTTCCGACTGGATCAACACGGTGGGCATTAAATACTCTTCCAGTTTGTCCGGTTTGCCGTTTACAGGTTGAAGTTCGGAAGTTTGCTCCGTGGTGATTTGTACGATTTGTTTTTGACTGTCGGTGATCGCCTGCCGCCCGCCGGAAACATCCAGCTCTTTAAGGGATACGCCTGAGATTGCGATCACCATTCGTTCGGTTTCCCGGGCCTTCGGCAGCCCGCCATTAAGCGCCGGCACTGCAATATTGCTGAGCAGGTCCATTTCTGGAAAATCCTTGGGCAGGGCCAGGGCCTGCTCCTTTGTCTGGCGGATCATGGTTATCCCCAGCGGGCCGTCCTCTTTTACGGTCTGGCCCAAACTGTCCACCCAGGCGTGGCTTTTGGAGCCGGAAAAACTTATCTCCAGTTTGGTGGCTTGGGTCCAGCGGCCTTCCAGCAAAATGGAATCGGGGCCGATCACTTTCACCAACAGGGGCACCACCGCCATGGAAGCCGGGTCAAACACCGAAAAATCATACTCTTTGCCGGGGGTCAGGCTCTTGCCTATAAGCATCGGTTCCAAAGCCTCGGGCATGACGATGGAGCCGGGGATGTCCAACTCGGCGCTCTGGCTCTGGCCGTTGGACAGTATCTCCAAACTCAACTGCTTGCCTTGGACCCGGCCCTTGACCGAGATCTCGGCCGCCCCGGCCATCTTGAATTCAAAGCTGGTCAGCCGGTAATTCCTGTCCAGCTCGTAGTTCAAAACGGTGGACACCTGGCGGACCTCGCCCATTAGCGGCAGCCGCATCAGCGACTTGTTGGAAACCGCCTGTCCGCCTTGGGTTAAAACCCTGGTCAGGGTGACCGAGTGGCCGATCTTCTGGTACTGGTAATAGATGCCGTGCCATTGCTCGGAATCAGACAGGGCCCGGGGCCGGACCTTATGCTCCGCCGGCTGGCAGCCCGCCCGGCCCAAGCCGAACCAAACCAGGGAGCCAGACCAGACCAGGCCCAGCAGCATCAGGTATAGCGCTTTTTTGGACATAATCTTCAATGAAAATTCAAAATCAGAATATCGAAATTCTAAACAAATTCAAATCAGATGGTATCTAAAGACTAAGATGGTTTTTAGGATTTTGGTGCTTTAAAAATTGGTGCTTGTTTGGGATTTTGAATTTTGAGTTTTGGGATTTGTCAACTTTGGCAATGGCCAAAGTTGAGTTTCAATTATACCACCTGCACGAATTTAGTCAATAGATATTTCCCAGAGGCCCGGTTTTTAGCGGCAAATTAATGTCATGCCAACCGGAGCGTAAAAAAGAAAAAAAAGTTTATTTTTATCCTTGACATAAGCGCCTTTTTTATGTATCATATATGATAATATCTCTATTCGGTGTATTATTCAAGGAGGTGATTAAAAACAAGTTTTACCTGTCTGGTTTTATGGTTAATAAAAAGAGAATAATCAACTAATAACTAACAGGAGGAGAAAATGAGAGCAAGAGTTTTGGCGTTATTGGCACTTATCGTTGCCGTAAGTTCGATTTCGCACGCCCAGGGCTACCGCTGGGAAGCCAACCCGTGGACCGAATCATTCCGCAGCGCATCAACCGCAGGCATACTGGAAGACGATATCGACATTCTTTTGGATCCCGCCCGGGTTTGCGAAATAGGGGGAACACGGTTGTACACCAACCTTTCAAACCTGGTTGACAAGGACGAAGAGGTGTTTTCAAACAACGACAACGGATACTTTTTAATCGGGGGTTCGGGCAAGCTTACCAACAGCGGTTACGGATACTTCGGGGCCTTGTACGACCGTTATCAGGATAAGAACATCGACTCGACGGAAAGCACCACCACCACCTACCGAGATATCGACATGAACGGCAGCTACGACGAGCAGAGCATGGTCAACGATCAGTCCATAGTCAGCCGGGAAGAATTCGACAACCACTGGTATCTGGCATACAATAAGGAGCTGGGAGACAAAAAAATAGGCCTGGCCTACTACCGCAATGAGGAAAGTTATTTCTACCGCCTTTTCAACAGCTACCAGCAGGAGGACAACAACTATGTCACCGGCCTGCTGTACACCTATAACGGCGAGGGCCAATACAACGACAGCTCAAAAGTTTCCGAGAACGCCATTCTGGGTTCTTTCTGGATGCCGTTCGGCCCCAAGGTGGACCTGAACCTGGGAGGTTTGGCAGGCTTTCTTTCCACCAAATACGGCTACCACTACGAAGGCACTTCCACCGAGGACAACAGCCCGGCAGACACCCGGATAGACGATGTTAACACCAATGAGCACGCGCAGTATGCCAGGCCGTATTCCGGCACAAAGTTCTTTGTTTGGGCCGGCGGCCGCTATAAATGGAGCGACAATGTCAAGACCGAGGGCTTTGCCCGGATGGGCATGATCTCGCAGAAGACCACCAGCGACGCCATGGGGACCTACGAATACAGCCAGGTGACCAGAATAACCTTTGGCACCGATCTGATTCAGGACACCCAGAATAGAAATATCGATATCGGCCTGACCGGGGACGCTGCCGCTAGCGGTTTTGAACTCTTCGCCCGCACCGTGGCCAAGCTGGACGAAAAGGTAAGTTTTGGCATGGGCCTCAACTTCTCCACCTACGGCTGGGAGGACAATTTCACCAGCGACAGCTTGGTTGCCAATCAATACTCTTACAACGACGGCGACAACCAGCTGCTTGATCCCGACGACTCTGTGACCGTGGAAAACTACTCCACCGCCATAGATTACAAGACCACCGGCAGCTATACTACCCTGGGGATCCCGGTGGGCTTGGAATTCAAAGTGGCCAACCCGGTGGTGATAAGGCTGGGAGCCCGTTACGACCTGGGCTGGGATGATTCTACCCGCACGCGCGCGATATCCAGCTATTCGGCGCTGCACCGCCGGACGGTCACCGGAGACAGCGTAATCACCGAGAGCATCTCGCCCAACCCCAACACCCTGGAGAATGGGACCAGCGCCAGCGCCTACACAAAAACCAGCCAAACTTCTTTTAGCTATGGCGCCGGCTGGAGCATCAGCGAGCACCTGAAGATAGACTTGATGGGGTTTGCCAACCTGACCAATCTCAGCGGCTGGAAACTATCGGCCACCATGAAATTCTAATTCATCAAACATAAATATTTAGGAGAATATTGAAATGAAAAACAGAAAAATACTCATAGGGTTGGCAAGCCTTTTGGCGGTGGCATTATTCTTGGGCGCGGGGTGCGGTAAAAAAGATAATCCGCTGGAGGTCAGCACCGCCGGGCTAAACACCGCCAAGGCTGGCAATCTGCCTGCGGTTTCGTCGGTTGTTATAAAAACCGCAAATGGGGATACCACAGTACAGGTAGAAATAACCTTTGATAACTACATGAATAGCGCTACCATTGACAGCAACAATATCAAGGTTTATGACGCCTGTCATTATCAAACCATGGGCGCTAAGTCCGGCAAAGTAAGCTACGATGCCGTGGCTAAGATGGCAATATTCAAGCCGAACACCGGAGGGTTTGCCTTTGATCATGCCTATTTGCTGGTTATTTCCGCCAATGTCACCAACAAAGATGGAGCGCATTTAGATGGCAACGGAAACGGAACATACGACGGAACACCCTATGATGATAAGCTGTATGCCTTTCAAATAGGCAGCGGCCCTTTGGATAGCGTGAGAACTACTCCGCCAACCGTTTCATCCACCACACCTGCGGATGGGCAGCGAGTTGCGATGTCTACTCAAATAATTACAGTTAATTTTAGCAACGGCCCGATGGATACCTTATTATTAAAGCCACTATCCAATTATTCGTTAAAACGTACCGACAATAACACCACGGTGCCCCTGTATCTAAGGGGAGTGACCGCGGGCTCGGTGTCGTTGGGCATAAACATTCCCAGCGATTCGTTGGTGGTGGCCGGAGCCAAGTACGAATTTAGGATTTTGGGGAATACGCTCAAGGCCACGGCAGATACAACGGGAGTGGATTCCTACCTGCTTAAATTAGATACCGATGAAAATGGCGCTAAAGCGGTTGAGCCGGACTATATCGTAAAATTTGAACCGGCCGATACCACAACTGCTGAAAAATATACCTATCCGCAGGTTAACACTTATGCCAATGCCGGCGATTATTACCGGATGACCTTCACCAAGAAGATGGACATCAGCACCTTCACCACGGCCAACATAATGTTCATGGACGGCTCCGGCTACCTGCCGGGAGAGATCGTGCCGGACCTGGATTCCATAGGATTTAGGTATTACTATAAAAGGACGGTGTCGGGAACGGTTGCTCCGTATGTCCATATGGAAACTGCCGATAAATTTGGGAACCTGCTGGACGGGAACAACAACGGCATCGGCGGGGAGGAAGGCCTGGACAACTGGCCGGGAGTCTCCCCGAGCCTCAAACTCATCTACCCCCAGGATGGAGCCAGCGGGGTGACCAACCCGGTAACGTTTAAGTGGAGTTGCAATCTGACGGACGTTTATTATTACGATGTTGCTGTGAGATACAGCGATGACGGGGGAATGAACTGGTATCTGGAGCAGTGGTTCTTCACTTACCATCCTATCACCCAGTATACCACCATCGTTTCTTCGCACGGCAGGTATGCTTGGATTGTTTATGCCTATGATTCGTATTATAATTACATCGACTCTCAGATAGCCTTTTTTACGATGTAGCAAGACTCGTCTGCATGAAGAGTATAGGCAAAAAAGGAAAGACCTTAAACCCAGGAGATACAAGAACCACTTTTGTAAAGGTCGAAACTTTTTAAATCTAATAAACACGGCCTGTCAACCGCCCCGTTTTTAGGGAAACGGGGCGGTTTGCTATTTACAACCGGCAAAAAATATGCGATAATTAAACATAAGGGTTATTCCATTCCCTTGGGTAAGACAAGATTTTCATGATTATAAAATTAGAAATAATCTCGTAAATCATGTTAATCCTGTCAAATATTCGGAGCCTGTTTAATTGGTGATGAAAAGGGTCATTCTTATAGTTTTGGACGGCTGCGGGGTGGGCGAACTGCCTGACGCCACCGATTTCGGAGACCAGGGCAGCAACACACTGGGCAATATTTCCCGGGCGATCCCCGGCGGGCTGGCTCTGCCAAATTTGCAGGCTTTGGGGCTTGGCAATATAACAGAGATCCATGGCCTCCCCCCAAATCCATCGTCCAAAGGCTGCTGGGGAAAACTAACCGAACGCTCCCCTGGCAAGGACTCCACCTTTGGGCACTGGGAGATAGCCGGCCTGGTCGCCGAAAAGCCCTTGCCCACCTATCCTCATGGGTTCCCCAAGGAAGTCATTGAGCCTTTCAAAAAAGCCATCGGGCGAAACATCCTGGCCAACAAAGTGGCCTCCGGCACCGAGATCATCAAAGATCTGGGCGATGAGCATGTCAAAACAGGCCTTCCCATCGTCTATACCTCGGCCGACAGCGTTTTCCAAATCACCTGCCACGAGGACATAGTGCCCCTGGAACAGCTTTACGACTGGTGCCAGAAAGCCCGGGAACTGCTGACCGGCGAACATGCAGTAGGGCGGGTCATCGCCCGGCCGTTTACCGGCGTTTCCGGCAATTACCAGCGGGCGGGCGGCCACCGAAGGGATCTTTCCCTGAAACCTCCAAGGCCCACGGCGCTGGATCTCATAAAAAACAGCGGCTGCCAGGTGATAGGGGTGGGCAAGATCCACGATCTTTTTTCCGGACAGGGTTTGAGCCAAAGCATTCACACCGACGACAATCAGGACGGGATGCAAACGATACTTAAAACCCTGCCGGAATTTTTCCGCGGCCTACTGATGGCCAACCTGGTGGATTTTGACATGAGCTGGGGCCACCGCAACGATGTTCAGGGGTTCTATCAGGGCTTAAAGGATTTCGATGTCTGGCTTCCCGGCCTGTTAAAGGCCCTGACCGGCGGCGACATTCTCATGATTACCGCCGACCACGGCAACGACCCCACCACGCCCTCCACCGACCATTCGCGGGAATACACGCCCCTGCTGGTCTTTGGCCCGGGGATCAAAAGCGGGATAGACCTGGGAACCAGAAAAAGCTTTGCGGACATCGCGGCCACGCTGGCTGAGATTTTCGACATCAAAGACACCGGACAAGGGGCGAGTTTCTTAAAACAGATCACGATATAGTTGCTGTTAGGGTTTAGGGGGTAGCAGTTAGTATGGGAAAAAGTTATAAGGATTTGATTGTCTGGCAAAAGTCATATGCGTTATGTCTTTTGGTATATGAAAACCACCAAGGCCTATCCAAAGAGCGAATAGTATGGCTTGATAAATCAATTAAGAAGGTGGGCGGTATCCATCCCATCGAATATCTCCGAAGGTTATAACAGACAACGCCGGGGCGAAGATCTGCAATTTCTTTCCATTGCCTATGGATCGGCGGCCGAATTGGAAACCCAAATACTACTCTCAAAAGACTTGCATTATTGCACTATAGTTTTGCCCTTTTTAAGATAAATACATTGAAAACATAAAGGCTCTTGCCTTATCATTAATGGAGAAAACAGAGAAATCATTAACTCCAAATTTAAAAGGAGATCCCCATGAAACGATTATTGTCATTGGTAAGCGCCGTGCTGTTGGCAACAGCGATGCCAGCCTTGGCGGCAGTTTATGCTTGGAACGGAGCGGGGGGCGACCTTCTCTGGACCAACGCCAATAACTGGACGCCGGCCCGCAGCGCGCCAAATGTCGGGGACACCATATCATTCGCCAACGGCAAGTCGGACACTGTCACCGGCATTCCCACCCAGACCATCAGCACCCTGATGGTGGGCGCCCTAACCGCAGTGCATCTGCAATCGGAGGCCGGGGCCCGCAAGACCCTGACGGTGGGGGATTCCCTGTGCTTGGCGGTCAGGTGCCAGCTGAACCTGAACGGCGCCGCCGACACCATGACCATCTTCGTGGCCGCCGGCGGTGTGGGTCAGATCAACGGTTCTATGACCTTCTCCGGGATGGCCCACAAGCTGAACGCCAGCGACGCCGGCGCGATCCAGTTCAATATTGGTTCGACATTCGCCCAGAACTGCGCCAGCAGCGTCTTTACGAACTCCGGCACGGCCAATGCGATAGTCTTCAATGCCGGTTCCGAGTTCATTCAATACGCAGGGTCTAATCCCTTCGGCCTGGGCCAGCCGAATTCCAAAGTCCTGTTCCAGCCTGGAAGCTGGTTCCGTTGCCGGATGAGCGGCCCCCTATCATTCTCTGGCCGCAGTTATGCGAATTTTGAATTGGATTTCCCAACTTTCTCATACACCGCAACCGGGGGGAACCCCACGTCCCTGGATACTTTGCAGATTACGGACGGCAAGCTTACGTTTGGTTTGTCCCGCATTAACATCAAAGGCGACATCCTGATCGCCGCGGCCGAGACTCTCCAGTTCCGCCAGGTTGTCTCCGGCGGCGCGGCCTGCAGCCTAAAATTTTACGGCACGACGCCCCAGACCATCGGCGGCGCCGGGACCCTGCTATTTCTAAACGACTCCACTAGCGTCTATGTCAACAACGCCGCCGGACTGACCATCAACCGGGTATTCCCGGTCGGGTATGACCTCGGCCTATTCGAAGGAATCGTGACCGCCAACGACACGCTGAAAATGTTGAGCGACCAGGCAGTACAGCGCACTAACGGCTATGTGGTAGGGAATCTGGCCCTGCATACGGCCATCGGCGCCACCACCAAGGATTTTCCGGTGGGCACGGCCAACGGTTACTCGCCGGTCAGCGTTACTTTCGGCGCCGTCGGCACCGCCGGCAGGCTGACCGCCCGGGCAGTTCAGGGCAGCCATCCCAACGTAAGCATTGCCGCTTTCACCCTGAAACGCTACTGGACATTGAACAATGACGGCATTCTGGCCTTTGACAACTATGAGGCGGTGTTCAACTATCTGACAGACGATTTTACTGCTTTCCTTTTTCCTGAGGATCCCAACGAAAACACTATGGTGGCCGGCAAGTACGACGCCGGCAACTGGACGTTCCCGACCATCGGCGCCCGGACTCCGGGCGGCACGGCCGACGGCGGCTCGGTGCAACTGACCGGATTGACCTCGTTCTCTGATTTCACTTTCGGCAAGAATTCAACCTCAATTGATGCAATCCCGCCGACCATAGTCTGGACCTCCCCAGCTGACGGGGACAGCAACGTTGCCCTAAATGAAAATGTGATCTATGCCTTCTCCGAGCCGATGGACACCGCCAGCTTTAAAGGTTACTCGGTTCCCGACCATGCGTTTACCAAGAGCTGGAATACGAACTTCGACACCCTGACCCTGACCCCGGATACGCTTTACGAGCTCAATACGACTTATGCTTTGATCTGCACTACCGGGACCGACCCGGCCGGGAATTTCCTAACGGCGCTTCCGGATAGTTTCATGTTCACCACCACCGGCGATACAATCAAGCCGGCCATAGTTTCGACCTCCCCGGCTAACGGAGCTACCAACGTTGCCCTAAATAAAAATGTGATCATTGCCTTCTCCGAGCCGATGGACACCGCCAGCTTTAAAGGTTACTCGGTTCCCGACCATGCGTTTACCAAGAGCTGGAATACGAACTTCGACACCCTGACCCTGACCCCGGATACGCTTTACGAATACAACACCGCCTATACCTTGGTCTACACTACTGGCACCGACCTGGCCGGGAATCCCCTGGCAGTGTTGCCGGACAGTTTTATGTTCACCACCATGCCCACCGGGGTGGAAGGGAAGCCCGGTGGGGTGAAACCCGGCTTCTTCCTGTCGCCGGTGGCACCCAACCCGGTGATGGCATCGGCCGAGTTCCGGTTCGGGCTGGCCCAAGACCAGCAGGTCAGCTTGGAGATCTACAACGTGCTGGGGCAAAAGGTAAAGACTCTAGCCGAAGGCCGGCTGGCATCCGGCAGCCAGACGGTCAAATGGAACGGGCGCGATGAGAACGGAAGGAACGTGCCTTCGGGCGTGTATGTCTACCGGCTCAAGGCCGGGGATAACACCTCCACCAGAAGATTCACTGTGATCCGGTAAAATAAGGATCTAAACGCCCTGCTTGTAAACGGCAGGGCGTTTTTTTAAATCCCCGGAAACAATGTTTCATTTTAACTCAAAATATCTGTAACTATTCAGCCACACTATTACCATCCGTTCCCCAGACTGACCGCATAAAGCATGTCCTGAGTCCTTCGATAAATTCAGGATAAATTCTATCGAAGGGGCGCATAAATCACAAAGTGCCTCCGCTGAAGCTATGGCACTCGAGGAAGATATAAATAAAAGCGTAAGCGGAATAAGTTTCTTAAATTGGAATTTGTGCGTGCCGAAACTGTGCCATTTTCATCATAAATCTTGAGCGGGTGTTGTTACCAGGCCTTCGGTCCAGGCTGGCACAGCCGATGCGCCAACCAGTTTTCGTACACTTTCGCCCAACGCTCAAGCCCAGGAATATATGCAGATTAAAGGCCGTCGGCCTTATCCTGTCGCACAACTCCATTATCTCTTTCTCATCCATTTTGTGTGTCCTCTGTGCCCCTACGGCACCGCTCAGGGCAAGCTTTTTTTGGCTGAATAGTAGTAACAAATATCCCAAAAAATATCTCAAAATATTGTTGACAAATCCTTTATTAATTAGTAAACTATTACGTTATGGCAACAATTTCGGACCTGGATACTGAGATCCTTAAGTCAAAAATTCATCCGGCTTACTGTTTTGTGGGCGAGGAGGAATATCTTAAGGGCCTATATATTCGAAAGATCGCTGGGGCTTTTCTGGGAACCAATGTGGAACACGGGCTGGAGGTGGTTTACGGCTCCGAGACCGACGCCAAAGACATCATCGACCGGGCCCAAAGCCTGGGCATCTTCGCCGAAAAACGGGCGCTGGTAGTCAGGGAGGTTGATGCGCTCTCACCCCAAAGCCGTAAGATCCTCTTGGAGCATCTGGGGAGTGAACCCTCGCCCGACGTCTGCCTGGTATTAAGCTCTTTCAAGCTTGACGCCAAGACTGCATTTTACCAGGAGCTTCAGGAAAGAACCGTCTTTGTTTCTTTTGATAGCCTGAAATCGGAAAGCCTGGTCAACTGGGTCATGGCCAAGGCCAAAGAGCTGGGCTGCAGGATCTCCCTGGCATCGGCCCAACTGCTGATCCAGATAACCGGACAGAGCCTGGGGCTTTTGGAACAGGAGTTGCTTAAAATTTCAACCTTCTTAGAGGGCCGGCCCGACCGGGAAATAAAGCCCGATCACATAAAAATGCTGGCCGGTGACACCAGCGAGGTGGGGGGATTCGAGCTGGCCGAGGCTTTGGCCAAAAAGGATCTGAAGCAGTCCCTGGCCCTTTTTCACAAAATGCTGAGGACCGGGGAAGACCCGGTAAAAATGCTATCCGGCATCAACCATAAGTTCAACACCCTGTGGCGGGTCAAGCTGATGCTGTCCCAAGGCCTTTCCCCGGAAGCCATGGGCCGCAAGATGCGGATCCATCCCTATGCCCTTAAAATGGCGATCCCCGCAGCCCAAAAAAGGACCGAAAAAGAATACTGGACTCTGTTCAATGGACTTTTCACCACCGAGTTAAAGCTGAAATCCGGATTCGGAGACCCCAGGACCGTGTTGCAACAGGCAATCTTCAAATTATCCAGCTAATCATTATTAAGAAAAGCAAAAATATGGCACAGGAAGTTCTGACCGGGAATGAAGGCATCGAAGAGCTGCAAAAGCTCTACGATGTCTTTACCAATAGGATCCGGCTGATCGACGAGAAGAAAGCGAATACCAAACCCGAGATATACCAAAAGGTGCGGAACGAATACGAGGCCAAACTGCTGGAGGTCCAGGTGCTGCTGGAGGAAAAGGGCGCCGGGCTGGAGGACGCCCTGAACCAGGCCTTGGCCGAAAAGGACCAGATACTTCCCCAATTGCAGCAGGTATCCAATACCCTGGAGGAACTTGAACTGCGGATGGTGATCGGAGAGGTGACCGAGGAGGAGAAAGCCGCCCAGGAACAGGCGCTTTTGGCCCAAAAAACCGAGATGGAAAATAATGCGGCCGCCTTGAACCAAAAAATCGAAAAACTTAATACTTTTGTCAAAGGTAAAACCACCCAGTCCGCGCCCATTCCGCCAGCACCTCCGGTCAAATTTGCGGCTTCGGCTCCTGTCCCGCCAAAGCCAGTAGTACCGCCGGCGGCCCCGGTCCACCCGGCCCCAAAACCGCCTGTTCCGCCTGCGCCCCGGCCGGCCCCAGTGGCGGTCCCGCCACCAGTGGCCAAACCTGTTCCGCCAGCGCCTCCGGTAATGCCGGCTCCGCCTGAGCCAGTGCCGCCCGCTCCTGCCCCGGCCCCGGAACTCTCGGAAGTCTTGCAGCCCCCGGTCAACGAGATGGATGAGTTGGAAAAGCAGTTTGCCAGCATCCTAGGTTCCAGTTTTAGTGAGGCCCCGGCCCAGCCGGCTCCGGCCATGGAAGAAGTGATGCCCCGGCCTCAGCCAACCCCGACCTTTGAAGTGCCGCCCGCTATGCAGGCGCCGGAGGTTCCGGTCACGGCGGCGGTCCCGGAAACGTCGGCCGAGGAGGAATCGCACAAAGGAGAGCTTAAATGCCCCAAATGCGCAGCCTATAACCGGGCCGACAACTGGTACTGCGAAAAATGCGGCAACGAGCTTTTAAACGCCCAGGACCTGTTCGGAGGCGGCAAGTAGGACAGGATACCAAGCAAATGTAAAAGCCTTCAGTATCACTGTCAGCTGAAGGTTTTTATAATTATTAGCGATAATAGATGAGTCCACTCTAAAAAGGTCGAAATCAAAAAAACGGTCATTGGAAATCAACAAGTTACAGCAACGAAAAAAGGCAAAATGCCTCTTTTTAGAGGGGACTCATAGATATATAAATCATTATGACCAACAAACCTAAAATCGGCCTGGCCCTTTCCGGCGGGGTAGGCTACTGCCTGGCCCACATCGGAGTAATCAAGGCTCTGGAGCAAAGAGGGCTGGAAGCCGACGTGGTGGCCGGGACCTCGGGCGGGGCCTTGATCGGCTGTCTTTACGCTTCGGGCCTTAAGTCCGACCGGCTGGAGCAGATTGCCCGCGAGATATCCTGGACCAAGCTGATGTCCCCCACCATGGTCTTCAGGGATAAGGGCCTGCTGTCCTCGGAACCCATCGAGAAATTAGTGGATCAGCTGATAGGGTCCAAAAGGCGTTTCAACGAGATGAAGCTGCCGCTGGCGATGTCTACGGTGGACCTGATCAGCGGCAAGGAAATAATTTTTCCCAATCATCCGGATGATCTGATAGCCCCGGCGGTCCGGGCCTCCTGCTCGGTGCCCCTGGTCTATGCCCCGCTGAAAATGGGGAATTGGCTTTTATCGGACGGCGGCATCCTGGATCCCCTGCCGATGGATCCGTTAAAAACGCTGAAGCCCGATATCACCATAGCCGTTTCCTTTATGCCCGGTCGGTTTGAGCCGGGGAACCTTTTTGAGATCGGGGTCCGCTCCATGGAGATCGCCAACATCAAGGAATCGCAGATGTCCCGCAAAGACGCCGACATCCTGATAGAATTGGAAACCGGCCAGATCTCCAGCTGGGATCTGAAATCGGCCCTGAACCTGATAGAGCTGGGCCAGCAGGCGGCCGAAAAAGCCCTGGAAGCGGCCAAGGACAAGCTTTCCGCCCAAAAGCCGTTCTGGTTTGAAATGATAAACAAAAAATGGGGTTCGGAAACATGATGATCTATCTGCTGCTCGCCGTCCTAGCCGCCGTAATGCTGGCCGGCTTCTGGTTCCTGTTTCAGGCCTTCAGCCGCCAGATGCAGGAACTCAAGGACTCCGCCAAGAACGACCAGGCTATGAACATCGTCTCCCAGTGGATGCAGGAGACCAAGGCTTCGTTGGATTCCCGCCTGCAGGAGACCAGGCAGGTGCTGGACAGCCGGCTATCGGAAGTGGACACCAAGCTGGGCCGTTCCCTGGACTCGGTCAGCCAGAGATTAGAGACCAACACCAAGACCGTGGGCGAGCGGCTGGACAACGCGGCCCGGGTGATCGGCGACGTCCAGAAAAGCCTGGGCTCGATGAACCAGGAAACCCAGCGGATCAAGGAGATCGGCCAGGACATCGCCTCGCTGTCCCAGATCCTGCGCTCGCCCAAACTGCGGGGCGGCATGGGGGAATTTTTTCTGGGCGACCTGCTGGCCCAGATACTGCCGCCCCACCACTTTGAACTGCAATACGGCTTCCGCTCCGGGGAGAAGGTGGACGCGGTGGTCAAGCTTTCCCAGCGGCTGGTGCCGGTGGACGCCAAGTTCCCGCTGGAGAATTTCAAGAAAATGCTGGAGGTCCAAAGCGACGAAGAACGCAAAAGCTGGCGCAGAAAATTCGTATCCGACGTCAAAAAGCACGTGGACGCCATTTCCTCCAAGTACATCCTGCCGGACGAAAACACCTTCGACTTCGCCCTGATGTACATCCCGGCCGAGAATGTCTATTACGAGACCATCATCAAGGACGAGAATTTCGGCGAGGACAAGTCCATTTCCACCTATGCCATTGAAAAGAGGGTGATCCCGGTCTCGCCCAACTCATTTTACGCCTATCTCCAGGCCATAGTACTGGGTTTAAGGGGAATGCGGGTGGAGGAAAGCGCCCAGGAGATCATCGATTCGCTGTCCAGACTCAAGGGGGATTTCGGAAAATTCCGCGATGAGTTCGACATCCTGGGCAGCCACATTGCCAACGCCGGGAAAAAGTACGAGGAAGTGGACAAGCGGCTGGTGAAGTTTGAGGACCGGCTGGAAGGGGTGGAAGGCAAGCAGATCGCCTCGGATAAGCCCCAGGTGTTGTTGGAAGACAAATGACATTTGGTGCAGCCCAAAATCCAATTAATAGGTAGAATTATCATGGATAACATACTATCATTCATAATGGCGAATATTCCGTTCCTGATCTTCATCGGGGTCTTTCCCCTGATGATCTATATAGGCTATCTGGGTCGGCAGAAGCAAAAGGCCAAAATGAAGGACATCGCCATGAAACTAGGCCTGCAGTTGAGCGAAGGTCGGCTGACTCCGCAGATCACCGGGCGGCCACAGAACATCAGCAATGCCCGGGACTTCAATACTTACCAGGCTTCCAAGAAACTGGCCGGGAATGGTTTTATCAAAGAACTGTTGTCCATGATGTCGCCCTTGTCTCTGACCGGGAAATACAAGGGCTACGATGTCCGGATTACCGTTACCAAGCGGGACAAGGCCACCTACACCGAATTCAAGACCGCTTTCCCCCGGCCGCTGGGTCTGGGGCTCAAGATCAACGCCAACAACCTGCTGCTGAAACAATTCATTCTGGGTCAAAAGGGCAAAACGGTGCAGGCAGGCAATGAGCCTTTTGACAAGAAAATCCAGGTCAACGGCAACGATCCCCTGAAGATAAAATATTTACTGACGTTGGAAAACCAGCGTTCCCTGCTGGACCTTTTTTCCGTTTATCCCTCAACCGTGGTGGATGACCAGGGGATCAGCATCAGCGTCCGGGGTTTTACAGACGATTCTCAGAAATGTTCCGCGGTCCTTGACCGGATGACGGCGGCCGCCAAACATTTCAGCCACAACTAATCCGGTCAGCTGGCTTTGTCACAAAATTGACAGAAGCGGTTGCCTGAAATGCCAGAAGTGCGTCCGGGTCTGTCCCAGCCGGGCCAGGGAGGGCATCGATCACGGTAAAAAATTCCGGGCCGATTTTTCGCCGGCGGCCAGCGCGTCAACCAACGCCCGGCTTAAGTGGTTCCCACTGAAAAAGACCTTTTTCACACCGAAACACACTAAAAGACTCGAAACAATTGTATATCCATTGTATTACCATTGTGAAACAATTGTTATGCAATAGTGGAAACGTGTTTAGGTGGTTTTTCAGGGAGAACTAAGTAATCAACTGGAAACATAAAACCAGCGACAAGGAGTTGAAATGAAGAGAGCTACCCTGATCCTTTCATTGTGCCTGGTTCTTTCCGGCCTGGCGCTGGCCCAAAGCGCCCAGCCGCTGTTCCTGATCGAACGTACCAAGAACATCAACAAGCTTTATTACGAAGCGAACGTAGCCAAGAACGGGGAGATCAACGCCAAGAACCCGGTGCGGGCTTTTTGGATAATGTGGGCCAAGGATTCCACTGGCCAGACCACCGAACCGCTGTCCTTCCTGGAAAAGAAGGTGGCTTACGGGTACAACGTGGAGCTGGACAGCTCGGGCAAACATTTCAACATGACGTTGAAGCCATTCAAGGAAAGGCTGATCAAGATATATCTTCAGGAGGGATCAGCCCGGGCCGAGATGCTGATCAACGGCCAGCCTTCGTACTTTGAGAAGATGTACATCTATTCCAAGGGCGATTCCAAGCCGGATTCCATAAAGCTTTACGGGACCGGGATAGAATCGGGGAGCAGCCAGTGCGAGCTGGTGATCCCCAAGAAATAACCTTGACGGCGCTTGAACAAATACTAAGAGTTTATCCTTAAATAGTTACCACTGAAGAAGACTTTTTTTCACCGAAACACACTAAAAGCACGAAAATTATAATTGGTAAAACTAATTGATTTTCAAGGCTTTACAAAAACGTTGCAAAAATAGATTTTAGTGTATTTCGCGTGTTTAGGTGGTTTTTCAGGGAGAACTAAATATCCAAGTGTTTTGAGATCTTTGGAATTTAGTGTATTTCGCGTGTTTAGGTGGTTTTTCAGGGAGAACTAAATATCCAAGTGTTTTGAGATCTTTGGAATTGGTTTGATATTCGACATTAATATTTCGAGTTTGCTAAAAATTCAGAAGGTAAATTTGATGACCTTTAGATCCGGTTACGCGGCCCTGGCCGGCCGCCCCAACGTGGGAAAATCCACCCTGCTCAACGCCCTGCTGGGCCAGAAACTGGCGGCGGTCAGCCGCCGCCCCCAAACCACTAGGGCCAGGGTGCTGGGAATCCTGAATAACGACCGGTATCAGATCGTTCTTTTAGACACTCCGGGCCTGCTGGATCCCCGCTATGCCATGCAGAACGCCCTGCTGAAGATCGCCGCCAATTCCATCTCCCAGTCCGATGTCCTGGCCTTCCTGGTGGATTCCCAAAAGGGCTGGCATGATGAGGACTGGAAGTACCTGCAGAAATATCAGCGCAAGAATACCATAGTGGTGTTAAACAAAATTGACGCCAAGCCCAAGTCGGAGGTGCTGGAGCTGATAGCCCGGGTCAACCAGGCTACCGGGCTGGACCAAATCTATCCCATCTCGGCCCTCAAGAAATTCGGCCTGAAGGAACTGGAGGAGGGCATGGCCGCATCATTGTCCGAGGGGCAGCCTTTTTATCCAACGGATATGGTCACCGACCAGCCCGAAAAATTCTTCGTGGCCGAGATCATCCGGGAAAAGATATTTGAACTGTGCGGGGCCGAGGTGCCGTACGCCACCGCGGTAGTAATAGACGAGTTCAAAGAGCAGGAGGGTCGCAAGGACGTGATCAAGGCCACCATCTGGGCGGAGAAAAAATCCCAAAAGCCGATATTGATCGGCCAGGGCGGGCATAAGATGAAGGCCATCGGCATAAACGCCCGGAAGGAGATAGAGGAGTTTTTGGACCGCCCGGTGTTTTTAGAGCTGTTCGTGAAAGTCAAGGATAAATGGCGAAATAACGAGGCTGATATAAGGGAATTGGGACTGTCATAGTTTTTTAGGAATAGA
>JACQXR010000005.1 GCA_016208585.1 candidate division TA06 bacterium
AGAGGCTGAATGCGCTTCAGCTTCGGAAGATTGAGCTTGAGGGATAAATCAAGAAACCGGTAAAGGAAGGTGTTAATAGTTCGGCTAACGTTCACTACAACGTCTATGGTAAAGAAATAGTAACCATTCAGGGCTTGCTGAATAATTATAAAATCATGCCACCAAGGCACACACTATTAACGATTTACGATTAACAAATAACGAAGTGGTGGCTTCGTGGCTGAATAGTTACAAGAAATATAGCGATTGTTTCTACTGCGGCGGCTCCGTAAAAGAACGGTTTATGCCCCGGGAAGTTAGGGCGTAAATTCTTGAGGCGCACCCTCGATTGACGCGGGGAGCCATTCAAGCGGCTTTGTCTTTTGCAACCGAGGCGCTGCGCGCTGATGTGGTCTATCCTCTGCCTGAGATGGCTCGATGAAGTTTCTGGCCGATGAAAACGTAGATAAGTCTGTCGCGGAGCGTCTTAGAGATGACGGCCATACAGTCTTGTATGTGTTGGAGATGGTGCCAAGCATTTCGGACGATGAGGTAATTCGGCGGGCAAACCAAGAGTTCGCATTGTTGCTCACTGCGGATAAGGACTTCGGGGAATTGGTATTCCGGCAAAGGCGCAGCGTTTATGGGGTTGTCTTGATCCGTCTGGCCGGGCTGTCTCCACAGCGCAAAGCGGCGGCGGCAATGGCGATTCAAAAGCATGCCGATGAGTTAGCTCGGAATTTCACGGTGATTACGCCTAGAACGGTTCGGATCAGAAAACAACATTCTTGTTAGAGGATTTTAGGCCACGCCGCCTAACGGAGCGTATCCGGCTATGCGCCTGCGGCGCTCCGCTAAATTCCCCGCCGGCAGGCTCTGAACTTCAGATACGTTTAGTCGTTAGATGTCATATGGGATAAGGCATTTGGATTGGGAAAAAAGCTAAAATGGGAAAATAGGCAAAACAGGTGCGCATATGCTGCTACTGGTGGTTGGCTTTGCGTCATAGTGGCGCAAAGCCGGTAGTTAGCCAAGATGTCGCTGACGCAGCCCTGGTAGCGTCAGCTCTGCGAAATTGGATCGCCAACGATGCCGTTGGCTCCTTCCCAATTTCTGGCATCTTGGCTAACGCCCGGATTTGTTTGGGCGGATAACGGCTAACAATCAGATTTGCTGCCGCTCGGTGCTGCGCACCTCACGATTACTTGCACCTTCGCCGCCCAAACCCTGGCTCATGCTTCCGCAATCTGGTAAGGCCCTACACTTTCAGATTGCTCCGCCTTCGCTTCGGGCTATCGCAAATCCGGGCGTTGGGCGCAATTCACATTTGAAAAAGTGGTACAATCTCTCCTGACTCATAAAACGAGGAGGAAACAATCATGGAAACAGTAAAACAAGAAGTCAGCAACCTTCTTACCCGCTTATCAGACGAATGTTCATTGGAGGATGTCCAATACCATCTTTATGTCCTTCAAAAGATCGAACGTGGGCTTAAGGACGCAGCAGAGGGCAGGGTGTACACGCAGGTAGAGGTTGAAAAGCGGATGGCAAAATGGCTCGGAAAGTAATATGGTCTTATGAAGCTACGGAAGATCTTGACGCCCTTGCCGAATATATAGCAAAGGACTCGTTATTTTACGCCGCCGCAGTTGCCCAGGAGATTCTTGATGTCAGCCGTTCTCTCAACGACTTTTCTGAAAGAGGGCGCATCGTTCCGGAACTCGGCAATCCGAAAATCCGGGAACTTATTATTAGAGACTACCGCCTCATCTATAGCATAGAACAAGTTCGTGTGGTCATAGTTGCGCTGGTGCACGGGGCAAGAGATTTGAAAGCCTTGTGGGAAAAGGGAAACGGAGGTTGACCGGACAGGCAGAGACCTATCTCCATCGTGCACTAGACTTCACGGTATCGCGGTAATGTAAACAACCACCCCGAGGATTTTGAGGACCTGGTGCAGAAGATCTGCCAGCCCCAGCCCCAGCCCCATCCCGGAACCCGCTATTACGTTCCGGCCGGCACCAAAAAGGACAAAAAAAACCCAAGCCTGCCGAACCCAAGGAGCAGAACCTGCTGCCGGAGTGGTGCGAACGACCGGCCGGACCAGCCTGAAGCCCTGTCAAATTAAGCCGATGTTTAAAACTCAGGTTCTATAACAATAGTTTGCCCGTCAAATCGTTAATAGAACCCAAAATATATCAATCACAAAAAAGGGAATATCGCTATGATTGACTGGAAGGGATCCTTTGTAGCTTTGGTAACGCCGTTCCGTAACGGGGCTCTGGATGAGCAGGCTTTGGAACGGCTTTTGGATTATCAGGCGGCCGCCGGAACCCAGGGAGTGGTCCCTTGCGCCACTACCGGAGAGGGGCCGACCATCCTGCCAGACGAATACCTCAGAATCATGACCATGACCCTGAAAAAAGGCAAAGGGAAATTCAAAGTGCTGGCTTACACCGGAAGCAACGATACCTTAAGGACCATCACCCGCACCCAGGAGGCCGAAAAACTGGGGGTGGACGGGGCTTTGGTGGTCACCCCCTATTACAACAAACCCAGCCAGGAGGGCCTCTACCAGCATTTCAAGTCGGTGGCCCAGGCCACTAAACTGTCGCTGATGCTGTATAACGTGCCATCGCGCACCGGGGTCAGCCTGGAGCCCGCCACCATCGCCCGGCTGGCGGAAATAAAAAATATCGTGGCGGTCAAAGAGGCTTCCGGAAATCTGGACAACGCCAGCCAGATAATGGCCCTATGCGGCGATCGGATAACGGTGTTCTCCGGCGACGACTCGCTGACCCTGCCCATGCTGGCTATCGGAGCCAAAGGCGTGGTTTCGGTGCTGGCCAACGTGGCTCCCAAAGATGTCTCCAAAATGGTTAGCTATTTCTTGAGCGGTGAAATCGATGAAGCCCGCCAAATTCATCTTAAACAGTTTTCCCTGATAAAATCGCTGTTTGCCGAGACCAGCCCCGGCCCGGTCAAGGCCGCCCTGAACCTGCTGGGCCTGTGCCACGCCGAAATACGGATGCCGCTGGTGGATGTGTCCGATGAAACCCGGAAATCGGTGAAGGCGGAATTGAAAAAATACGGACTGCTGAAGCAATAGCCAGTTGCAAACCCTGATTTAACGAGTATGTCCAGATTGCTCCTCCATATCTGCTGCGCACCCTGCCTGTGCTACCCTTACCAAATACTGACGGCAGAGGCTGTTGATTTCACAGGTTTCTGGTACAATCCCAACATCCATCCCTACCGGGAATACCAGGCCCGGCTTCAGGCGGTCAAGGATTTTGCCCAGGGCCATAAGATGCCGACGGCATTCCTGAACGAATATCCCCTGGAGCAGACGCTTGACCTTTTGTCTCGGGAGCGCTGTCCGGGCTGCTACCGGATCAGGCTGGAGGAGACCGCCCGCCAGGCCAAGGCCCAGGGATTTCAGGCGTTTTCCAGCACCCTGCTGTACAGCATATACCAGAAGCACGACTTGATCCGGGAACTGGGAACCGAGATCGGGAAAAGGCAAGGGGTGGAGTTCTTCTACCGCGATTTCCGGACCGGCTGGGAGGAGGGGCGCAGAATGTCAAAGGAACAGAACCTTTACCGCCAGAAATACTGCGGCTGCATCTTCAGCGAACGGGACCGGTACCTAAAACCAAAAACCCAAAATCAAAAATCAAAATAAATGAGCCAGAATAAAGAGCAACTGACCAGGGTCGGCGTTTCCATAGAGCTTTCCCTGATGGAGAAGTTCGACCGGATGATCAAAAAGAAGGGCTACACCAACCGTTCCGAAGCCTTCCGGGACATTGTTCGGGACATCCTGGCGGCGGGGGAGTCCGAAAAGGGAAAGGAGATGGTGGGGGCCATACTGATAGTCTACGACCACCACCGGCCGCATCTGGTGGAAAAACTGCTGGCCTTGCAGCACGACGCCGACGCAAAAATAATCGCCTCCCAGCACGTCCACCTGGACCGCCATCACTGCCTGGAGACCATCATCGTCAAAGGCTCCACCGGGAAGCTGGAGGTTCTGCAGGGAAAGATCGGGGCTTTAAAAGGTGTGGGCCAGTGCCTGCTTTCCAAAACCAGCTGCCGAGTGATGCATTAAAAATATTTTTAACTGTTCCATTGACCATCGCTTAAAATGGGAGTAATATTCCTTTATAGAGGCAATACGTTTCAGAATTTATTCATGGGGCAATGGCCAGTTATGCGGCAGATTGACTATTATTAAAGGCTCCCTTTGTTATTATACACGACGACATAAGTCTTAGGCAGCTTGTCATTCCGGGCTTGACCCGGAATCCAGTGTTTTCCTGGATTCCCGCTTTTGCGGGAATGACGGGTTATGTTGCAATTTATGACGCTGAGTATAGGCAAGAATAATAATATAAACCAAGAGGTGATGGTAAAATGAAAAGAATATTATTTTCCGCTGTTGCCGGGCTGATATTTTTCAGCAGTTCCGGCTTTGCCGTCTGGCATGCCAGATCTCATAATGCCGGGCTTTTGGAACTCAGGGTTTCGAACTATGGCACTTTTGGCTTTCAAGATGCCTGCTATTGGCCGAAAGGTTCCGGCGAATCCTACATTTACGGAGCAGGCGTCTGGGTGGGAGCGATCAAAGGGAACCCCCAGGATACCGCTTCGTTAAGCGCCGATATATCCGACGTCGACACCACAATTTTCCTTAACTCCACCGTGGTTTTGGATTCATCAGGGGGCGCAGCGCAGATTGAAAATGAGATCGTTCACTACAGGACCAAGACAGACACCACTATTACCGGTTGTCTCAGAGGCTTTGCCGGCACCCTCAGAACTTCGCATCTTCAGGGGGCCTTGCTCCAAAAGAAGGTTTTGCATGTTACGGTGGGCTATAATCCGTCTAACGGGACGACCGAATTTGTCCCTGGAGACCTGCCCAACGAAGCAGGTTATACCAACCCCGATGAAAGGGTTCTCTTTTCCGACGATCCGGCCGACACCTCTCTCTGGCCGCTGAGAGATGCCGGCGGCAAGCCCGTTGTCCGCTCGACCCAGGATAGTTACGGTATGCTCAATGACCAAGACAGCGCTCGCAACATAACACCGTTGAAGATCAAAATTGAACAGATCGGCTACTCCTGGTCCTACCATTTTTACGAAGATTTTGTTTTCCTCACCTGTCGGATCATCAACAACGCCCCCGATTCGCTGCAGCATCTCTATTTAGGATTGGCCTGCGACGCGGATATCGGCGACTATTCCGATGATTTGGTGAGCTTCGATTCGCCAAGAAATCTGGGCTATGCCTATGATTCCGATTCGTCGGAATGGGGGCATAAGCCCGGCTATTTGGGATTTGATTTTTTGGAAAGCCCTTTGGATACAAATGGCCAGCAGTTGGGGCTTACCGCCTTCAAGATTATGCGCAATCCAAGCACCCCGGGTGAGGGCGAGCCTGATCCCGGCAACGACGATCAAGCGTATCAATTGCTGTCGGGTTATAATTATACCAGCAGCCGGTATCATCCCTTTGATACCATCTCAACGCCGACGGATGTCCGGTTCCTGCAAGGCACGGGGCCGTTTGATCTGGCCGGGGGCGACACCGTCAGGGTGGTGATTGCCGTGATTGCCGGAGCAAATTTATCGGATTTGCAGGACAATTCCGACTTGGCCCAAAATCTTTACGATATCGGATTCATTACCGATTATGTCAAGGTAATAAGTCCCAATGGCGGGGAAGAAATCGGCGGCGCATTTAACATTACCTGGGAAGATTCCAGCGCTATCGGAGATACTTTGAGGGTTGGGCTGGCTTACAGCAGGGACGGAGGGAAGACATACCCCGACATTGTGGCGGATACTGCCGATGCCCACTGGTATCCCTGGAATACTTTGAATGTGCCGGACGGCTGCCGGTATAAGATCCGGGCGACCGTTCATGATTCCATCTGTGTGGGGGAAGATGCCTCGGACTCTATCTTTACCATTAATAATCCCGGGGTCAACGGCGTGCCGGATGTCGTCTTTCTTTCGCCGCAGAGGGGAAATCTTTCCGGAACAGTGCCGATCGAATGGTGGGCAAAAGACGCCGACCACGATACCTTGCGGATGGCCTTCTTTCTGCGCCCGGTAAATCAGGCCAACTGGACGGCCGTTGACACCAATCAAATCAACGATGGGTTTTATAGCTGGAACACCTATCTGATAAATAACGGCGATTACTATCTTAAAATCGCGGCTTATGATGCCGTATCCTCCGGCAGCGATTCCAGCGTTAACTTTATAAGCATCGTCAATGACCATGGTATAGCGGCGGAAGTTACTCATACTGCTGGCGGCTGTAATGCCCTCGCCGTTCAAGCCCTCTCGTATGAACCGGAAAATTTTACCGGCCATATTTATGAAGCGAGATGCAACCGCATTCAGCCGTCGGCGGTTTCGGGCCAGCCGCTATATACTTATAATTTTCACGATATCACGCTCGGTTCAACCCTGTTTATTAATCAACCCCTTTCCACCCGACTTGACGGCAATTTGTATGTTGATTATTCTCCGCTTATTGACGGTTTGGTTTTGGAGATGGACACTCAAGTTGACCCGGCTTCCTTTAGATTTACCGATTTTTCCGAATCCACCAGTGTCAGCGGGTTCAACGGCGTTCTGCAGATACAGAATGAAGATACATTAGGCACTGCACCGCCGTTAATCAGCGCCAACTGGGCCTGGAGAGGCTCGGATTATATTGTTTCCTGGATAAAATATCCTCCCGATACCCTTAAATTGACGCTTCAAATCTGCGACAAAACAAACAATGTCTATGTTCCTGGCGGTAAAAAAATCGGTGACCACTGGCATTTCGGTTTGACTCTTGACAGCGCCGAGACGTATGTTCCTACCCAAAAGGGATTTTATCTCTGTGGCGGCTACTTCTGGTTCAATAAGGCCGGCACTATGAGCATTCCACCGGGAGCGGGTGATATTTGGAGAATCGCCTCCTCGGGGCACAAGGTTCCCAGCGAAGGGAATATCTACTCTTTTACCGCTCCAACCGGAGTGGACGCGGATGCCGGACCGGCGCAGCCTTCATTAGAATACAAGCTGGCCCAGAATTATCCCAACCCGTTTGGAGCGCAAACGGCCATACATTATCAGATAAAATCCAAATGCCCGGTGAAACTGGCGGTTTACAACATCGCCGGCCAATTGGTGCGAACCGTTGTTCAGGAAACGCAAAACGCAGGCGACTACCGGGTCAATTGGAACGGCCGCGATGATTACGGACGGAAGGCGGCTTCCGGGATATATTTTTACCGCTTAAGCGCCAATAATATTTCGCTGGTGAAGAAACTAACGTTGATTCGCTGAAAAACCATACATTGATCTTATGAAAAGGAACGAGAGTATTTCGACTTGTTCCGTTGGAATGATGTGAACGACATAGTGACAGCCATTATGCTGAAATTAAGATTACATACTTTTCTCTTTTTGGCGTTCATAGTCGGCAACAATGCGCCGATGGCCAAGACGCTGCTTTCCGCCTATCAGGAGGCCGCCGCCGGATCGGGATACGACAAGCTGGTGGTGTTGCATTCCGACATCGTTTACACCGGCGGGCTTGACATTATCTCCGGCAGCGTCTGCATCCGCGGCCAGGGAGCGCTGATCCTATTGGACGATACCAGCGCCATCAGGACGGAAGGCTTTTTTTCCCGGCTGGACATAGACCATTGCGTCTTGAAGGGCGGCCAGTTCGGACTTTTTTACCGCGACCGGGCCCAAGGCGAGGTGATCAACAACACCTTTTACGCCAATTGGGACGGCATCCGCTGCATCGACTCCTGCCAGGTGACGATCAAGAACAATATAATCGTCAATCACCAGAATTACGGCATCTATTATGCCCGGTGCGGCAGCGGCGTCACGATTTTATATAACGACGTCTGGGCCAATTCCGGCGGCAACTATATGCGGCTGTCCGACTGCGGCTGCGGCGATACCAGCTTTACCCCGGCGCCCGGCAGCGGCGAGATTTCCGAGGATCCCCTGTTTGCCGACGCCGCCCAGAATAAATTCAACCTGACCGAAACTTCTCCTTGCATTAGGGCCGGCGAAAACGGCATTGATATGGGGGCATTGGTTTTCTCGGCGGGCGTGGCCGGAGACGCTGGAATAAAGCCGGGGACGGCCGCAGGTCTTGGTTTGACCAATTATCCCAATCCATTTACCGTGCGCACAACCATCGGTTATCAATTGCCGTCCAAGGCCGGCGTATGTTTAAAGATTTATAATATTGCCGGTAGGTTGGTGAAAACATTAGTGAACGGGCCGGTGGAAGCCGGTCGCCACACCCGTCAATGGGACGGAAGGGATGCCGACGGAAAACAGGCAGCCGGCGGAGTGTACTTTTGCCGGCTGTCCGTATCGCCTCAATCCAACAACGCCGGATCTGCCGGAGGCGGAGGGGCCGGAACCGTCAACGCGACGAAAAGAATGATTCTGGTCAACTAATTGCAACAACGCCGGATCGGGAAGGCTGGCGGCCATGGAATTTTCGAGATCGCAAGTCCGGGCACCCCGCGAACCGCCCGGCCCTCGGGCCGATTCGGACCCCGCCCCGCCCAATATCGGCTGTAACCATCCGTATTCTTTTAGCTCAACAACCGTCAGCAAGGAGGTTCCCATGTTGCTACCGAAAAAATCCATCGCCTGCGCCATCCTGTTTTGCGGGATGCTGGCCATCGCTCCGGGTATTTTTCCGGCCGGCTCGTCTCCGGCATACGGAGAGGATGCCCGCGGGTTTACGGGTATGACCAACAGTCCGGAGGGCAAAGCCTCAAGGGTAGTAGCGGATGAATCGGTTCCGCCTTGCTTCGCCAAACAAGCAAAACCGATTATTCAATCCGAACGATTTCAACCCAACCGGCCGGAAATATCAAAAATGCTCATCAGTTGGGTTCTCAAAGACACGCTCTTGCTTTCCTTCCAAATCCCTTCCCTTTCTTGGGCAGCCTTTTCAAATAACCCTGCAACGGATACCTTGGAAGCGGTATTCCTTCCGGATACTTTGACTATTCTGGCTCAACAGGCCGTAGATTACGCGCCGGACTGGTTGGAAGCCGAATTGACCGACAATTTCCGCCGCCTGCCCGGGTCTTTTCAAGATACCTACGCCAATCTTATTCTTAATTCATCGGCTAAATATGCCGATGAGATCGCTTTTCAGATTGCTCGTTTAGGGGCAGAAACCCTGGTGGATTCAACCTTTGATCCCAATTTAATCCTGGTCAACGCCCAATATCTCTATCAGAATGACGATTCCCTGGACTATGTGGAAATCGTCGATTACGGAGCGCCCCCCGGAGGGAATTACTACTCAACGGTGGTATACAAAGCCGTTGAAAATGGCGACACCCTCGCCGGCGATACCGTTAGCTACGAACTCCCGAAAGAATATTATTACATGTATATCGTCCATCCCCAGAATTCCGACGAATCGCCGCGGATGGATGCCTTGGTCTATAACCGTTTCTGGCGGGATTATCTGTTCAATTATGCCGATCCGGGTTATCCGTTGCTGCGGGGAAAAATAAGGCAGGCCCGGGTTCTCTGGCACAGCCGGAAATACGTGCTGCCACCGGGCAGAAGCTTTGATCCTTGGGATTCCGCCCTGGATATTTTGGGAAACTGGACTTCGGAGATTTTACCGGTGATGGCTGAAGGCAACAGGCCGATTCAGCCCAATACCATTGCCCATGAGCATAACGGCAATTGCGGCGAGCTGCAGGATTTGATTTCTGCCGCCGGTCGTGCGGCTCTCATTCCCTTTGTTTCCACGATGAACTATGCGGAAGACCATGTCTGGTCCGAGTTCTATTATAAGGGGTGGCATGAATTTCAGGTAGACCGGGGATACGGCGTGACGCATATAGACGATCCCAGCACTTCTTACGATTATGATGTGGGAGGGAGTAAATCGGTTTCTTCTATCTGGAATTGGCGTTCCGACGGCTATGGTTGGACCGTCACCGGCGCTCACGGCTATTCCAACGCCTGCTCTCTGCATGTAGCCGTCTGCGACGCCCGGGGGCTTCCGGTTGACGGAGCCAGGGTTTATCTCTGGACCGAATCGTTTTATGGAGGCGGATATGACATTACCACCTGGGGTTTTACCAACTCTCAAGGCTATTGCGACTTTGAATTGGGAAATCTGAGAAATTTCTATGTTTCCATTAAAAGCAGTGTGGCCAATTATCCCAGCGATAACCCCGGCCAAATCGTGAAGATCGTCTCATACAGTCAGACCGGGGCGGATTATTACAAGACATTTTATCTCTCCAAATTCATTACTATTCCTCGGGCCGAGGCCTTTGATACCACGGGAACTCCCACTTATCTATTTGAATGTGAATTCAATTCCCCTTACGAATTGCTTCACGGCTATGTGCGGGCGCGCCGGGATGACCAGGATGCCTTGCCGTACAATCATACTTATATTGAAAGAAACACTCCCGGCAAAATCTCTTTTTATATCTGCGATTCGGCAAACTACTCTCTTTATCTTCAGAACAAGCCATTTAAGGCAAATTGGATTGGGCGGGACATAAGCGCAGATGCTCCATCCTTTGCTGCTCCTTATTCCGGCCGGTGGTATCTTTTATTTTCCAACGCCAATGGGATAACGACAACCGAGGGATTGGATTTGAAGCTGAGATTGTATTATAACGCTAAATCCGGGGTGGCGGGCGGCCCAGGGAACAGGGAACAGATATTTGTGTTTAGACTTTGGCAGAATGCGCCGAATCCGTTCTCTCGTGCAACGACGATCAAATATCAAATACCAAAGGAGGGGAATGTGAGCTTAAAAATTTACAACATAGCGGGACAAGTTGTGAAAGTGTTGCTGGACGAGGAGACCTCTCCCTCGGCTCCCTCTCCTAATGCATTAGGAGAGGGCGGGGTGAGGTCAGTTACCTGGGACGGGAAGGACGAGAGCAGCCATTTGGTTTCGGCCGGGGTGTATATTTGCCGACTTAATGCCAACGGACAGACACAAACCCAAAAAATGATAATGATAAAATAGGGAATGATCATTAGGCATATTAGTGGTTCCAGTCACACAATAAACCTGACAAGGTCAATAAAACGTGCTACAATTTTTATATTCGTAGCGCGTTTTTATTTATAGAATAGAACCAATCAACTGCGCCCATTACCGACGACGAAAAAAGCATTTTACATTACATTATGTTTAGTCGGCATTATTTTTTTAGTATTGACAAATTGAAAATATTTGTGTATAATGGTAATCATTATCAATAATCAGCGAAAGGATCGTTATGCCAAAATGCCGGCAGATTCGCCATAAAAGCGCCCATTGGCCCCCGATCGGGTGCGGAGCCCGAATGACCGCACCGAGGCAGGCCATTTTCCAGGCCCTGCATACCATGGACGGGCACCTGACGGCGGATGAAATTTTCACCAGGCTTCGCCTTCAGTTCCCTGGCATTGGCCTGGCGACCGTGTACCGTAACCTTGAACTGCTCCGCAGTAATGGACACGTACTGGCGCTCGATTCCGGCGACGGGAAGCTCCGATATGAGCTCAAGGAGAAACAGGGCACAACGGCTCATCACCATCACCTAATCTGCCGCCAATGCGGTGAGGTCGTCAACTACATGGATTTCGAGCAGGAGGAGCTCAATCTGGTGCAGAAGATCCAGGCGCACCTGATGCGGAAGTATAAATACCAGATCGCCGATCATGACATTACTTTTTATGGTGGCTGTCCGAATTGTTTGAAGCGTTCGGCCTAATCGGCCGATGTAAAAAGTGAACAGGAGCAATAGCAACAGTAACCATGTACGGAGGTACTCTTATGTCGAGAGAGGATGGAACAGGCCCGCAGGTCAAAGGGCGGGGTCAGGGATCCGCCCAAGGCCGGGGCCAAGGGTTCGGTAAGGGCCGCCGGGGCGGTTCTGGACAAGGGAAAAGCGATCAACAACAAACCCAATAAATGGAGGAACGACCATGCCACGCGGTGACGGAACGGGGCCCAGGGGGATGGGGCCGATGACCGGGCGCGCAGCCGGATTCTGCGCGGGGTATAGCATGCCCGGGTATACGAATCCCGCTTTCGGAAGGGGTTGGGGAATGGACCGGGGAGGTTTTGGCCGGGGATTCGGCGGCGGCGGCCGGGGATGGCGCAACCAGTTCTACGCTACCGGGCTGCCGGGCTGGATGCGCTTCGGAACATCTCCAGCGTCAATGCCGGAGATCACGCCCGAACAGGAGAAGATGATCCTGAAGAACCAGGCCGAAGCCCTGCAAGTCGAAGTGGATGCCATCAAGAAACGGCTGGCTGAGATTGAAGGCAAAGACGAAATAAACGGGAATTAATCATTAATGTATGCGGCCGTGACCGGTTACTATGATCGGCACGGCCGTCATGCAACCATTCGCCAGGTCGCCGGCGGAGTTACTATGCGGTTCCGCCGGGGTCTTCGCTCAATATCGCAATAAAAGCGCGAAACGTCCATGAAGATAGGCATCATTATCTGCAATCGCTACCGGGGTTGCGGCGGCGGCAAGTGCTTCCGTTCGGTCAGGGAGCGGCGCGGAGGCTTTTCTATATACCCAGCCGGGGAAACGGTCGAGGTGGTAGGCTACTCCAGCTGTGGGGGCTGCCCGGGCGGCAACGTGGAGTATGTTGCCCGAGGAGATGATAAAGAACGGGGCTCAGGTCATCCATCTGGCCACCGGGATGGTGGTGGGCTATCCGCCTTGCCCGAACATCCGGCGTTTCAAAGCTTTCATCGAGGAACGATACGGGCTGCCGGTAGTTATCGGAACCCATCCCATACCCAAGAAATATATGGACGTCCATAGTCGCTTGCCGTTTTGGGAGGAATCCCGGATGAGCGAAATTATCGGCGCATTGATGGAGGAACCGGACAGCATCAAAGAGGCTTATAATTGACAAATAACAACACCGATATGAAGAACATAAAGAAAAGAAAAACATGAAAATCGCTTTTTCCACATCGGGCGATGATCTCAATGCACCATTGGACAGCCGGTTCGGCCGGACGCCCAAGTTCCTGATCTACGATCTGGAAAATAAAAGTTTCGAGATCATCGACAACAAGCAGAACCTGAACGCGGCCCAGGGCGCCGGGATCCAGTCGGCCACAACGGTGTCCAAGTCCGGGGCTCAGGCGCTGGTCACTGGACACTGCGGTCCCAAGGCATTCCAGGTGCTCAAGGAGGCCGGGATTAAGGTCTACAACACCGACGCGCCGACCGTGGCCGAGGCCCTGAAGCGCTACCAGGAAGGAACCTTGGCCGAGGCCGCGTCGTCAGACGTCGAGGGCCACTGGGTTTGAGCGGGACGGTCGCCTTCCGGCCCATCGGTGTCATCCGCAGTGAGCACCGCAAAGGAGAGGAGACGCCAATCCAACCGGCCTACGCCAAAGGTTGCCTGGGCCGGGCCGAGATACTTCCCGAGTACGCCGAGGGCTTGAAGGACATCGGCGGCTTCTCCCATATCTACCTAATCTACCAATTCCACCGGGCCGGACCGGCCAAACTCATCACCCGACCCTTTCTCCAAGATACGGAGCACGGTGTGTTCGCCACCAGGTCACCATGTCGGCCGAATGCCATCGGCCTCAGCATCGTCGAGCTGGTGAGAATCGATGGCAGTGTCCTGCACCTGGACCGCGTCGACATCCTGGACGGTACCCCGCTTCTTGATATCAAGCCATATACCGCCAAGTTCGACTTGATCGTGAACACCCGCAACGGCTGGCAGGATCAAGTGGACGAGGAGACGGCCCAGAAACGGGGTCGCAAGGGGTTTCGGGGGGGCGGTTAGCCGTGATCCTGGCCATAGCCTCAGGCAAGGGCGGGACTGGCAAGACCACCCTGGCTGCCAATCTGGCCAGGACCTGGGACGGGCCGGTACAGTTATTGGACTGCGACGTCGAAGAGCCGAACGCCCACCTGTTCCTCCGCGGCAATCTGCGCCAGGAGGCTGAGGTCGGTATCCCGGTTCCGGTTATCGACGCCAAGCGGTGCGACCTCTGTGGCGAGTGCGGACGGTTCTGCCAGTATCATGCCATCGCCGCGGTAAAGCCATCTCCGATCGTATTCCCGGAGCTTTGCCACGGCTGCGGCGGCTGTGCGCTGGTCTGTCCCCGGAAGGCCATCAGCGAGGTGCGGCGTCGCATCGGCGTAGTAGAGGTGCTGGAGTCCGAGAACGTCACCCTGATCCAGGGGAAACTGGACGTCGGCGTTTCCCTGGTGCCGCCGCTGATCCGGGCGGTGAAGTCGCGTCTGCGGACGGAACTTCCGGCGATCCTGGACGCGCCGCCGGGAACCTCCTGCCCGGTGGTGACCACGCTGCGGGGATCGGAGTACGTGCTGCTGGTTACCGAGCCGACGCCCTTCGGGCTCCACGACCTGACCCTGGCCATGGACATGGTGCGGGAGTTACAGTTGCCCTTTGGGGTGGTAATCAACCGGGCGGGATCGGGCGACGACAGGGTACACGATTACTGTCATAAGCAGGGAATACCTATCCTCCTGGAGATTCCGGACGACCGGCGAATCGCCGAGGCGTATTCCAGGGGCGTGCTAATGGTGGACGCCCTGCCGGAGTATCGGGGCATTTTCACCAAGCTGTGGGACAACATCCAGGCTGCATACGAAGCTAAAAGAGAGTAGGCTGTGGCTGAAACCTGGTTTGTGCTATTGACCATTGGGTTCTCGGCCGGTCTGCTGGGCGGGCTGCTGGGGATTGGCGGCGGCGTGGCGTTGATGCCGGTACTGCGCTTCTTCGTCGGACTCTCGCCAGCGGCGGCGGCCGGCACCACCGTAGCCGCGGTGTTTTGCACGACCTTGGGAGGCGGGATCAAGCACTACCGCCTGGGCCATGTGCCACCCCGCGACCTGCTGCCGGTGATTCTCAGCGGGGCCTTGTCAACCTTGGTGTTCTCGATCCTTTTTCTCCAGCTGGCCCGACGAGGACATTGGCTCGACTTCGGAATCGGATGCGTTTTCGCGATACTGTCGCTGCGCATCATCTGGGATATGATGGCGAAAAGGGAAGGCATTCCCGATGACGCTCTGGCAACGGGGACGATCCACGGCACAACTGCCGTCAAGATTATCTGGGGCGCGATCGCCGGCATTCTGCCTGGCCTGTTCGGGATCGGGACCGGCGCTATCCTAGTGCCAGCCTTTCGGTATTTCTTCAAAAGCCAGGTTAAAGTCGCTATTGTTTTTGCGCCAATGCCTTGATCAGCGCCGTCGTCAAATACGCCCAGGGATACGTTGACCTGGGACCGGCGTTTCCAGTTTGCCTGGGGTGCCTGGCCGGATCCCAACTGGGCGCCGTCATCAATCACCGGGCGCCTTCACGGGCACTGATGCTGCTTTTCGGCCTGGTATTTCTGTGGGCATCAGCGCAGTTTATCATCGTGGGGCTGAGAGGCTTGCCGTGAACGATCGGAATACCCTTGAGTTGTTCCGGAAGAAAATACGGGAGATGGTCGATTTTCATGGATTGGATAACGCCGAGATATCCGTTACGGTCAAGCCATTGACGCCCGAGGAGGCCCTCGGGGCGCCCCAGCGGACGGATTTCCCGATCCTCGAGGGCAGGGAACGAGTCATCGAGGCGGCGGTATTAGGATCACGTGGTCAGGCGTTCACCGACTCGCCAGCATGTTTCACGGGCCGACTGGGAAGCGTGATGGGCATGTCGCTGGTCACCAACCGCGACCGGGCCGTTTTCTTAGCGGCGGCGAATGCCGTCCTAGCCCACCTGGGTATGGCCCGGGGCACGGTTCATTGCAAGGACGAAGACCCGGAGCGGTGCGCCGCCGAGATGGCGAGGATGGCGCGGGACCTCGGTATACGCTGCGTCGGCTTGATCGGCCTCAACCCCGCCATCGCCGAGGCGCTGGCAAAGGAATTCGGAGCCGGGAATGTCACAATAACCGACTTGAACCCGAAAAACATCAATCATGTAAAATATGGCGTTCCGGTATGGGATGGAAAAACACAGGCCCCTCGGTTGATCAGTTACTCCGACCTGGTCGTAATTACCGGAACGTCGCTGGTGAACGGGACCTTTGACAACATCATGGGCTTAGTGAACAGCCAGCATAAGATGCATGTCCTTTACGGCATCACCGCCGCCGGGTTCTGCGGATTGATGGATGCAGAGCGATGGTGCTTTCGGGCGCAAAACGGCGGCCAGAGATAGAAGAAAAACGAATTTTGGACGATAACCAAAAGTAAGCAAGAAGGGAGAAAAAATGCCGGAGTTCGGATCGCCCTTTTCGGGAAGAGCAAGCGACAGAAAGCTCACGGACGGGGAGCTCGTCAGAGCAATTCGTTTCATGGTGGCTGCGGAGTATGAAGCCATCCAGCTGTATATGCAGCTTTCCGAGTCAACGGACAACAAGCTCGCCATCGAGGTGCTCAAGGACATAGCCGACGAGGAGCGCGTCCACGCCGGCGAGTTCCTGAGGCTGCTTCGCGCCCTGGCCCCCGATGAAGAGAAGTTCTACGCCGAGGGGGCGGACGAGGTTGAGGGGGAGATTCAAAAAATAAAATGACACCATGGTGGACGCTGTCAGGGAGGCGGCAGCCATAGATGCAGACAGAAGACATAACGAAAGGAGCAACATGCCGACCTACGAGTACCAGTGCCGTTCATGCGGATCGAAGTTCTCCCGCCAGCAGGCGATATCAGAGGACGTCCTGAAGAAATGCCCCGCTTGCGGAGGGGAGGTGGATCGCCTGATAACCGGCGGCAGTGGGTTCATCATGAAGGGCGGAGTTGCCGGCAAGAAGCGCACCGCGTCCGGCTGCTCGCTAGAGACGACCGGACGAACCTGCTGCGGACGGGACCAGCGGTGCGGGAAACCGGAATGCGGCGACAACGAGTGAGCACAAAAGGATTTAGACACATATACGGCCCCGTCCCCTCAAGGCGTCTGGGACGGTCGCTGGGGATAGATTTGGTGCCGTTCAAGACCTGCACCTACGACTGCATCTACTGCCAGTTGGGCCGCACCACCGACAAGACGGTGGAGCGGAGGGAATACGTCCCGGTTGGCGCCATTCTGGAAGAGCTCGATCAAAAACTGGCCGAGGGAGACGTGCCGGATTATATCAGCCTGGCCGGATCGGGCGAGCCGACCCTCCACAGCGGCATCGGAGACCTGATACAAAGCATCAAAGCCATGACCCCGATACCGGTGGCCGTGATTACCAATGGTTCCCTGTTGTGGAAGCCGGATGTAGCTGAAAGTCTGATGGCTGCCGATCTGGTCATCCCCTCGCTGGATGCCGGCGATGAGCGCATGTTCCGCTATGTCAACCGTCCGCACCAGGAGATCGATTTTAAACGGATGGTGAAGGGTTTGGCGCACTTTACCGGCCTGTTCACCGGATCGGTATGGTTGGAGGTTTTTCTGTTGGCTGGATTAACCGGCATCCCGTCTGAGGTGGAGAAGATAGCCAAGTTGGTGAAGCGCATCCGCCCGATGAAGATACAGTTGAACACCGTGTCACGGCCGCCCGCTGAGGAAATCGCCGGTGCCGTCGCGCTGGAGCGAATGCGGGAACTATGCGCCATGTTTCCCGGCGGGGCCGAGGTCGTATACCAGGGATCCCAAGGGGTCCAAGAGGATGTCAACGCGGACGGCGTCAGCAACGAAGATATCCTGGCAATAATCGCCAGACGCCCCTGCACCGCAAATGACGTCGCCACGGGCCTGGGCAAACATCCCTTGTCGATGCTCAAAAGGCTTGAGAAGCTGGTCGCCGAGGGGCGGGCGCGGCGCGTCCTCACGGACGGTAAACAGTTCTATACCGCAACGGCAACTGTTGAAAGCAGGTAACCCATGATGATCCTGACCCTCATCATCGCTTTCAGCCTTTTAGGATCGATCTGCTCGGTGGGGCTGGCCGCGCTCTTTATGCTGCTCAAGGGGAAGCGGCTGGCCTTCAGTGTCGCCGGCCTGATACCCTATGCCATTGGCACGCTGCTGGGCGCGGCCTTTTTTGGCATGATCCCCCACGCGCTGCACAGTCTGCCCAGCGCCACAGTCCTGCCGACGGTTTTGGCCGGGATCATCCTGTTTTACGTGCTGGAGAAATTCGCCCTGTGGCGGCATTGCCATGAGCAGCCCTGCGCCCATCATACCCGCGCTGGAGCCATGATCCTGATAGGCGATTCGCTCCACAATTTCGTGGACGGTGTGGCCATCGCTGTGGCCTTTTCAGGATCGATCCCACTCGGCATCGCCACCTCGGTGGCCGTGATCGCCCACGAGGTTCCCCAGGAAGTCGGTGATTTCGCAATCCTGCTGGAAAGCGGTTATTCAAGGTCCCGTGCCCTCTGGTTCAATCTTCTTTCCAGCCTTACCGCCATGCTGGGTGCGGTCATGACATACTTTCTTCTGCCTTTCGTTCAGTCGCTGGTCCCGTATCTGCTCTCGGTGTCCGCGGCGAGCTTCATCTATATCGCATTGGCCGATCTAGTGCCCGGCCGGCGCGCCACCGGCGGCCTGCGCAGCCTGACCTGGGAGCTGCCGCTGATCGCGCTGGGGATAGGGACGATCGTCGTTTTACGGCTTTCAGGCGCACATTGAGGATGGCATGAAGGAACGGTTCATCAGGGCTCGACGCATGATCCAAAATGGCAAGTTGTTAGGGCCGATAGCAGGACGTCTTCTGCTCTGGTGGTTCTCGGTTTGCGGATTTATGGCCATGTTCAGCACATGCCCGTTTTGCGGCAAATCCGGGTGTCCCGCCGGCGCCGGTGCGTATGCCACCATAATCGCCCCTTTAATGGCTTTTATTTCATGGAGATCCCGGAATAATCATAGAAGGAAAGAAATCACCCAGGGCAGTAAATTTCTTGCCGAGGGACTCATGAACGCATCACAGAAGTATATCCAATCCTGCCGGAAAGGCTTTTGGCAAAAGGTTTTCCAACTTGAGATCAAGTACCTCATTGATCACCTGAAGGGGTGCCGGGATGTCCTGAGCATTGGATGCGGCCCGGCGTTCATTGAAGGCAAATTGGCCCGGAACGGTTTCAGGGTCACCGGACTGGATGTCTCCTGCGAGGCATTGAACTGCGCCCCGGACAAAGTCAGAACCGTGGCGGCCCGGGCGGAGGATATGCCTTTCCCGGAATCCTCCTTCGATGCCGTGATTTACGTGGCCTCCCTTCAGTTTATCGATGACTACAGAAAAGCGCTGGAGAAATCAGCTGCCGTCCTGCGTCCCCACGGCAAAATCGTCATCATGTTGCTCAATCCCGAGTCGGAGTATTTCAGGGAAAGAGTACACGACCCCGATTCTTATGTCTCAAAAATAAAACATACGGATCAGCAGGCCATAACGGATGCGGTCGCCGGAAGTTTCAAGGTGCGTACCGAGTACTACCTTGGCATTGACGGGAATGAAGTGTCTTTAAGCGCTAAAAAAGCCGGTGCAGCGCTGTATATCATTTCAGGCGCCAAGCGGGATAATCATTAAGAAGCGGGAGTTATGCAGGAACTAGTCGTCATCAGCGGCAAGGGCGGCACCGGCAAGACCAGCCTGGCGGCATCGTTGGCCGTCCTCGCCCAACGCTCCGTAATCGCCGACTGCGACGTTGATGCCGCCGACCTGCACCTGGTGCTTGCGCCCGATATCAAACAGCGCCACCAATTTGACAGCGGACGACTGGCATCCATCGTGCCGGACCGCTGCAACGGCTGCGGACTGTGCCAAGCACACTGCCGTTTCGGGGCGGTATCGGAGGTTAACGGCAAGTATCATATCTCGCCCGAGGCCTGCGAGGGCTGCGGAGTCTGCGTCCGGGTCTGTCCGACCGGGGCGGTCGATTTCCCGGAGCGGCATTGCGGCCAGTGGATGGTCTCCGAGACCAGATGCGGGCCGATGGTGCACGCCAGGCTGGGGGTGGCGGCCGAGAACTCGGGCAAGCTGGTGTCCATCGTCCGCGACCAGGCAAGGTTGCTGGCCCAGGAGGCCGGGCGCCCGTTGATCATCACAGACGGCCCGCCGGGCATCGGCTGCCCGGTGATCGCCTCGCTCACCGGCGCCTCGCAGGCCCTGGTGGTCACCGAACCCACGGTATTGGGCGAGCATGATTTGATGAGGGTTCTTTCCCTGGCCGGGCACTTCGGCGTCCCGGCTGCGGTGTGCGTCAACAAGTGGGACCTTAACATGGAAATGACTGAGCGAATCGAGGAAAAGGCGCGCCAAGCCGGGGCGCGAGGGGTCGGTCGCATCCGGTATGATGGCGCGGTCACCCTGGCTCAAATACAAGCGCGGGCGGTCGTTGAAACGAATGCGTCCTGCGTTGAGGATATTAAACACATTTGGTGCCAGCTTGGCTTATAGGAGGTGAGAGACAGCATGGAATACGCTGATTGCAAAGTTTTTTCCGGCGTGGCGCTGGATCATGCGACCAACCCCAGAAACCACGGACCGCTGAAATCCCACGACGGACATGCGCGCATCACCGGCCCCTGCGGCGACACCATGGAATTCTGGATGACCGTAGTAGACGGGCATGTTGACAAAGTATCGTTCATTACTGACGGATGTGGTTCCTCTCTCGCCTGCGGGAGCATGGCAACGACTCTGGCAGAGGGAAAACCAATCGAGGCCGCCGCGACCCTGCGGCAGCAAGATATTCTGGGCGCGCTCGGCGGGCTGCCGCCAGAACTTGAGCATTGCGCGCTGCTGGCCGCCAATACAATCAAGGCGGCTTGCCAGGACTATCTGAAGAATCGAAAGGCGGTTTGTGACACCTGCGGAGATAAGAGCTGTGCCGCCTCAAAGCGCAATAAGGACGAAAGCCAAGAAGCTTTCGAGGACCGCCGAAAGCTCCAGTCCCGGCTCTGCCGCATTCGGCACAAAATAGTCGTCCTCTCGGGCAAGGGCGGAGTGGGCAAGAGCACGGTGGCGGTCAACCTGGCGGCGGCGCTGGCTAAGGCTGGGAAACGGGTCGGATTGCTCGACATCGATATCCACGGTCCAAGCATCCCCACCATGCTGGGACTGGAGGGATCTGCGGTCGCCGGACCGGACGGGGAGATGCATCCCATCGAAGTGGAGGGAATCAAAGTCGTCTCGATCGGATTTTTTCTCGAGAACCAGGACCATGCCGTGGTGTGGCGGGGGCCGATGAAAACCGGCGTGATTAAGCAGTTCCTGAAGGACGTAGCCTGGGGGGAACTGGACTACCTTATCGTCGATTCCCCGCCGGGGACCGGCGACGAGCCGCTCTCCGCCTGCCAACTGATCGGCTCGCTGGACGGTGCGGTGATCGTTACCACGCCGCAGAGGGTGGCCACGGTAGACGTGCGCAAATCCATCACCTTCTGCCGGCTGCTGGAGGTTCCGGTGCTGGGCGTGGTTGAAAATATGAGCGGTTTCGCCTGCCCGAAATGCGGCCAAGTCACCCAGATACTGCAAACAGGCGGGGGGAAGCGGATCGCAGACGACTTGAGGATACCGTTTTTAGGTTCAATCCCAATGAATCCGAAAATCGCCGAAGCCGGCGACAAAGGACAGGCTTTCATTCATCATTATTCAAGCACAGCGACATCGACAATAGTAATGAACATCATAAATCCGATAATATCCTCGTGCGAAAGCACAAAACAACCCAATAGCATAGACTTATAAAAAGGAGGACAAAGGAATGAGAATCGCCATACCCTTGGCGGAAGGAAGGCTGTCACAGCATTTTGGCCACTGCGAAGCGTTCGCCCTGGTTGATGCGGACCCAACGGCAAAAAAGATATTGAAGAAGGTGGAAATCGACGCGCCGCCACATCAGCCCGGGCTTCTGCCGCGGTGGCTGGCCGAGAAGGGTGCAAACATGATTATTGCGGGAGGCATGGGACAACGAGCTCAGGGTCTATTTACCGAGCAGGGAATCAAGGTGCTGGTCGGGGCCCCGGCCGAGCCGCCGGAGAAGCTGGTGAATGACTACCTGGCCGGCACGCTGCAGACGGGCGACAACGCATGCGACCATTAACATGGCTCATTTGGATCGTAGCGAAACCGGACACCACCAATGCCTGCTGTGCGGCGACGACAATCCCTGGTCCCTGAAACTGCAGTTCTCAGCCGGGGGAAACGGCATGGTGCTTGCACAGTTCAAGGCGCATGGCATGCTTCAGGGCTACCTAGGCATGGTTCATGGTGGAATAGTCGCCGCGCTTCTCGACGCGGCGATGACCAATTGCCTTGCCAGCCGGATGAATGTACCGCTGGATTCTGCTGATTTCATCGTCATCAGTCACGGGCATTACGATCATACAGGCGGGCTGGCCGCCGTGCTGTCCTTGACGACCCGGGCCCGGGTGTACTGCCATCCATCCGCGTCGAGGACACGCTATAGCGTTCGAAGCGGCCAGGCACGGATGGTGGGCATGCCGGAGGTGTCGAGGATCGCGCTTGGATCCCTGCCCAAGGACAGACGACGCTTGGTCAGCCAGCCGATGACGATCGCTGAGGGCATCGGACTGACCGGGGCCATACCAAGAAAGTCTGATTTCGAGGACGTCGGAGGCCCCTTCTTCCTCGACGCTGATGCGGCCACGCCAGATACCCTGGAGGACGACCTGGCGATGTGGATCGCCACCCCGAAGGGATTGGTAATCATAACCGGGTGCGCCCACGCCGGGCTTGTTAACACGCTCGAGCACATCCGACATATCGCCAAGCAGGATAAAATCTACGCGATTATCGGCGGGTTCCACCTGGCCGGAGCAAGTGACCGGAGGCTTAAGTTGACCGCCGAAGCGCTCAAGGCTTTGTCGCCGGCCTTGGTGGCTCCCTGCCACTGCACCGGGCAGCGCGCGGTGGAAAGCTTGCGTGATGTCCTTGGGGAACGGGTGACGCCTTGCTCGTCGGGTGCAGCATGGAGTTTCTAGAAGTTTGCGGGGGCGCCCACGAAAGCATCTATGCCTGATCTGTGGGCACGTGTTCTGATACAACGAGCACAATGTAAAAGATGTTTTGCTTGGCCGAAAAATCGGACTATTTGAAGCAAAAAACATTGAATATGAATATGATGAGTTTTTATCGCGGTTAAGCCGATTGAGGCTTGTTACATAAAGAAAGGAAGTATCTATGGAAATACCTCTTACAAGTCTGAAACAAGATTACCAGGCCACCATTATCAGATTGATCGGCGGTTGGGGCTTTCAAAGAAAGCTGAGAACCCTGGGCATCAGGGAAGGCAAGCCGATAAAGGTCATGACTTCTCAACCGTTGGGCGGGCCATTGGTGGTAGAAGTTGAGGGACGCAAAATCACCATCGGTCGGGGCATGGCCCAAAAGATCGTGGTGGAGGCGAAGGAATGAAAAGAATCGTTCTTATGGGAAATCCCAACGTCGGCAAAAGCGTTGTGTTTTCCCGATTGACCGGCGCCGAGGTGATAGCCTCCAACTATCCCGGCACTACGGTAGATTTTTCCAAGGGCCGGATGCATGTGGGAAACGAGACCGTGGAAATATCTGATGCGCCCGGCACCTATTCCCTGCAGGCGGCGAACAGGGCCGAGGAGGTGGCCGGGAAGCTGCTTGACCAGGCCGATTTATTGATCAATGTGGTTGACGCCACCAACTTGGAAAGAAGCTTGTTCTTGACTCTGGAACTTATGGAAAGCGGAAAACCAATAGCGATGGCCTTGAATATCTGGGACGAAGCCAGGCATCTGGGCATAAATATCGATACGCGGCTTTTGGAGCAGCTTCTGGGGATCCCTGTAATTCCCACGGTGGCCATAACCGGCGAGGGAGTAAAAGAACTGGTAGCCAGGCTGAATGATGTCCCATCGCCCAAGGTGGCGACAACGACCACAGATGAGTCAAAATGGACCGAGATCGGGCGCATCATCAACAAGGTGCAACATATAACCCATCGTCATCATACTCTGCGGGATCGGATTTCCGACGCCACCGTCAAGCCCGGCTCCGGCCTGCCGATAGCCTTTGGAAATATTTTTCTCTGTTTTTGGGCGGTAAGAATCATCGGCGAAAATCTTATCGGTTATGTCTTTGAACCTCTGTTTGAGCTTTATCGGCCGTTGGCCATGAAGCTAAGCGCTTGGCTGGGCGGATCCGGTTTTTTCCATCATGTTCTGATCGGCAAATTGATAGATGGTGAGATAGATTACGGCCAATCCATGGGAATATTAACCACCGGGCTTTTCGTCCCGATAGGCATGGTGCTGCCCTATATAGCGGCCTTTTACCTGATATTGGCCGTCCTGGAGGATTCCGGCTACCTGCCCAGATTGTCAACCCTTACCGATAATATATTTCACAAACTGGGGATGCACGGCCATGGCATCGTGCCGGTATTTTTAGGGCTGGGCTGCAACGTGCCGGGCGCCCTATCCTCTCGAATCATGGAGACCAGGAAACAACGTTTCATCTCGGCCACCCTAATGGCCATAGCCGTCCCCTGCATGGCACAGATCGCCATGATCTTCGGGATCCTGGGGCCGTACGGCCCCGGTTACTTGACCTTGGTTTTTGCCGTATTGACGTCTATTTATATAACTGTCGGACTGATATTGAACCGATATGTAAAAGGCGAAAGCCCGGAGATATTCCTCGAATTGCCGCCCTATCGCCGTCCCAGCGGCATCACAATCATTAAGAAAACGTGGATGCGGGTACGATGGTTTTTGCTGGAGGCCGTGCCCCAGTTGTTATTGGGAGTGCTGGCAGTAAATGTTTTATATGCGATGGGATTTTTAGAATGGCTTGGCTCTCTTTTGGCGCCGATAACGGTTTGGTGGCTGGGCCTGCCCAAGGAGGCGGCCATCGCCCTCTTGACGGGCTTTTTCAGGAAGGATTTGGCAGTGGGCATGTTGTTGCCACTGCGGATGTCGCCGCAGCAATTGACCATAGCCGTGATAATGCTGGCCATATATTTTCCCTGCGTGGCCACCTTTGCCGTAATGACAAAGGAATTGGGTGCAAAGGACATGCTTAAAGCCACCGCCATAATGATGTCAACCGCTCTGATAGTTGGCGGGCTTATGCGGCTGATATTGATTGGGTTTAAGTAAAATGAAAAATACTTGTCGCATGAAATCCCATGACCTATCGATCGAATAAAAATCACCTTTCGGCTTTAATCACATTTTACAGGATATTCATCCTATTCGCCTTCCTTCTGGTTGTGCTGGCAAGCCCCATTCATGGCCACAACCACCAGGATGCCTGCATTCACTTAGATTGCCAGGCCTGTCTGCTGGCTTTGATTTTCGTGTTCGTATTGTTAATCCTGATATTGGAAAGCCGGTCCGTTCTGCCCCGGTATTTTCACAAACGGCATGATTTACATCATCCGACCCTTTCTTACGTTCCCCACCCATTTCCCATTAGGGGTCCTCCCGTCCCTCTCGCTTAACCCCAAATAGACATTCCTTTTTTTATCGCGACATGCTCCCTGCGTGTCAGCAAGGGGAGCGGTGCGCTCATTTTCTTAATAAGGAGGATTTTCATGAAACATGGTCTATATATGGTTCTCTTGGGATTCGCGATTTCCGCTTGTCTGCAAGCCCAGGAGAACGAAACGGGGACGCTGCCTGGATTACGGGGCGCACCCAGCAACCTGCCCGATATCAGCGTCATCGGCGACATTGCGGGAATGGCCACGGATGCAGCCGACGATGTCGACCGGAACAAAATTGTGGTCCGGGAAATTGAATTGGCGTTGCAGGGATATATTTACCCCCAGATGAGGGCCGACATATTCCTGGCCATGCACCGGCATGACGGATCAATTGAGCCGGAATTGTGCGAGGCTTCAGCCGGCTTGCTTGACATTCTTGGATGCCTGGGTGCACGGGCGGGCAATATCCACGTGGATTTCGGAAAGATCAATAAGATACACCAGCACGAACGGCCGTATGCGGATCAACCCATGGTGTTGTCAAGCTTCTTCGGCGAGCATGGCTTGGTCGGCGAGGGCGCCAGCATCAGCTGCCTGCTGCCGCTGCCTTTCTTCCTCCAAGCTGAAATAGGCGCCTGGAGGATACCATCGGCCCACCATCATGAAGGGGAGGAGGAAGAACCGTCCTTTGGGCTGGCCGACGAAACCTATACCGGAAGGCTGTGGGCTTCGTTCTCCCCCGGCAAAAAGACGGAACTGGAATTGGGCGCCAGCGGCGCAACCGGGAGGGGATCGCATTTCGAGCACCATTTAGACAGGGCACAGGTGGCCGGAGGCGATGTGACCTTCAAATATTGGCCGTCCACGTTCACCCGACTGATTATACAAGCAGAAGCCCTGCATCTCGTAAGAGAAGTGCCGGTGGGAACGTTGCGAAAATGGGGAACATACGGTTACATCGGATATCAGCCGGGCAAGCATTGGGAAGCCGGTATGCGGTACGACTGGACCGAAGATGCCTTCCCTGACGGCAGCATAGATGACATTGTGTCAGGCATTCTTGCCTACAAGTTTACCGAGACCACCAAGCTCAGGCTTCAGGCAGGGTACCACCCCAGGGAGAGGAAT
>JACQXR010000006.1 GCA_016208585.1 candidate division TA06 bacterium
GCGAAAACCGTTGTTGTTGTTGCGGTTGTCCGGGTTGTTGTTGTTGCGGTTGGCAACGCGGCAGTTGTTATCGTTGTTGTTGAAGCTGCCGCCGCGGAGCACGCAGGCATCGCCTTTTACAGTCCGCCCCCTATCGTTATCGGCGGTTATCCGCCGGTTGCGACCCCCTTCAGTTCTTCATACAAGCTTTTGCTGTTTTATCCAGCCGCCCAGCAAACGACCTATTTCCTCCAGATTTTTTATGGCATATTCGTATGAGTTGAATGGCAAAATACCCATATCCTTGGAAAACCTGGTTAATATTCTTATGCCTTCCAATTTTTCGTCAATTTCCAGCAATAGCGGCAGTTTATTTTTCCGGCGGTTGGCCGCCAGTATTTTCTCCAGCGTTTCCACCATGTCCGTTTCCAGCTTTACGGCTATGGAAAACCGGCAGGATTTGGGGAATTTTTGGGTGTGCTTAAACAGCCACAGACCAAAATCATAGCTCTTGGTAAAAATTATCAGTTCTTCATTGGGCATAAATTTTTTCCTGCGCTCTTCCCCCAAAGGGAAAGAGCGCATTTCTGGGGTTCCCAGATTTTCAGATTACAGATTTCCAGATATTCAATTTTTGCTTTACTGGGCAATGCGAATACCGTTGTTGAAATTGCGGGGGTCCGGGGGGTTGTTGTTGCGGTAGACAACGCGGCAGAGGTAATCGATGTTGAAGAAGCAGCCGCCGCGGAGCACGCGAGAAGTACCCGTGGCCGGCCCTTGCGGGTTGCTGGACGGGCTTACGCTGTAATAATCACTTTGGTACCAATCGTTCACCCACTCCCATACGTTCCCGGCCATGTCATAAACCCCGTAGGGGCTTGTGCCCGTTGCAAAGAAACCCACCGGCGAGCTATAGGCAAATGTATCGGGCGCGGTATTGTCATAGCTGTTGCATTTGGAGGCGTCCCAAGTAGAACCCCAGGGCCAGTAGTTGCTGGAATCCGTGCCACGGGCGGCTTTCTCCCACTGGGCCTCGGTGGGCAAACGGCCGCCGGCCCAATTGCAGAAGGCGTAGGCCTCGTACCAGCTTACGCCCACCACCGGGTGGTTGGGGAACGACGGGCCGGAGTTGTATTGCCCGCTGGACCAGTAATAAGGCTGGGTGATGCTGTTGGTTGTTCGCCAGTTCCAGCCGTCTGTGGTCCAGTAGGCGCTGTTGCTGTAGCCCCCGGCGTCCATAAAGGCCTTATACTGGGCATTGGTTATTTCGTATTTGCTTATCTGAAACGCGTCAAGGTAAACAGTATGCTGGGGCTGTTCAGCTGTTTGGGCATAGGGATCACCGGGCAGGCTGCCCATGGTAAAGTTTCCGGCGGGAATGGATATCCAGGTTATGCTTACTGTGCCCCCGGCTGTGGTGGTAAACTGCCAAACCGGGCCGGCGGTTGTACTGCCGTGGTTGTCTCTGGCTACTATTTTCCAATAATATATTGTGCTGGTAGCCAGGCCGCTGCGGGCCAAACTCGTTGCGCTTTGGTTGGAAGAAACCAATGTTGCGGGCGGGTTAGCGGTATCAAAATAAACATCGTATTTCAGGGTATCCCCGGCGTCGGGGTCGGTGCATGCCCAGCTTAAGGTGGGCGCGGTGCTTTGGCCGGTGGCAAAATCGGCCGGGCTGGGACTGCTGGGCGCATTGGGGGCATTGTTGCCCGGCACACCGGCGGCCAAGGCAATATTTGCGGTGGCCGTGTTCCCGGCGGTTACGGCCACGCTTACGCTTTTGCTGTTATAGCCGGTTTTACTGGCGGTTACCGTATAGGTTCCGGCGTTTACCCCGGTTATTGAAAACTGTCCGGCGGTATTGGCGGTTACGCTGCTGGTAGCCGGGCTGGTGGCAATGCCCGCCCCGGCAATGGCCGCTCCGCCGGCCGAGTCTGTAACCACGCCGGAAATGGTTCCGGTAGTGGCAACTGCGGTCGGCGTTTCATTTTTGCTGCAGCCCGCAAGCAGGCACAGTAACGCGATTGTTACAATCGCCACGCACGGAAGAATTATTTTTTTGAACATGGTTCTTCTCCTCTTTTTTGTTGTTGGTCACAGATATTACCGGCAGATAATAATTCTAGCCTTCGGGTCCCCTTAAAGGCATACCGCCATTAGGCGGTATGTTGACTTGAAGGCCAATAGCGCGGGGAATATTTCCTTCTATTTTTGCAAAGACGACAGCCAGGACTGGAAACTGCTGACGGTGTTCTCGCCTTCGGCTTTTTTGTCAGTACCTGCACCCGCCTCCGGTTTTGCCGGTTCGCCAGCGGGAGATTGTTTTTCCTGGATTTTCGGGACGTCTGAGAACAGGGCCGAAAAATCCACCGGCGTTTCCTTGGCCGGTTCAGGAGCCGGCTGCGGTTCGGGTTTTTCCTCCGGAAGCGGGATCACAGGTTTGGCAGGCTCCTCCGGGCCTGCCTGCGCGGAGCCGAACATCTGCTTCGGCGAAAGCAGGCCTGCGCCCGCAGGCGGAGCAAAAGTCTTGGTTAGGGTATCGTCCTGCGCCGGCGGCTTTGATTCAGCAACCTTCGGTTCGGGCTTGTCGAACATTCCGCCAAAGATGTCCGTCACCGGTGCCGCCGCAGATAGCGGAAAGACAGGCTCTTCCGGCGTCGGTTCTTTCTTGGCTTCGGGTTCAGCTACCGGAATTCCCGGGACCACCGCTTCAGTTTTAACAACAGGCGCCGGTGCAGCCGGTTCTTCCTTGGCAGGAGGCTCCGGCTTTTTTTTCTCTTCTGCCGTCCCTTCCGGTTTTTCTTCGGGATAGGCTTTTTCCAGCAGTTCGTCCATCCGGGCTTTGTAATCTCCGTTATCCGGCTCAGCCGAGATCAGTTCCTTGTAAACATCAATGGCCTTTTCATAAAAGCCCTGCTGGACATAGATCTCGGCCAGAGTGACAGTGGCGGCCGCCGGCTTTTCTTCCGCTTTCAGTTCAGGCGCTTCAGTTTTAACCGGTTCTTCCTTGATCTCAGCCGGAACCGGCTGAGATATTTTGGAGACCTCCCCTTTTATGGTCGGCTTTTCTTCTTCGGGTTTGCTTTCCATCTGCGGTGATTCCACCACCGGCATCGTTTTTGGTTCCGTCAATTTGACCGGTTCGGTGGCTGGTGACGTTTCCGCCAAAACTTCAGGAAATGATATAGCCGCAGCCGAGACCTTCACATCATCTTTGGCTGGCTCTTCGGATTTAGGTTTCAAAGGCTTTTCTTCCGCCGCCGGGACCATTTCTTCTCTGGCCGGAACCGGTTCCGCTTCTTTGTGGGCGATCTCCAACACCGGAGCGGCCTGCTGGACAGGTTCAGGTTCCGGCCCAATCTCCGGTTCCGGAGCAACCTGGGGTCTCTCATCCTGCCCGGCTTTTAAGGAGGCGACTTTTTCAGCCAAATCCGTATCGCTGGGTTCCAGGTCAAGCACCATCTGATAAAACTTTACCGCTTCGGCAAACATGTTCTGTTTTTCGTAAGTGCCGGCCAACAATTTATAACCCACCAGATTCTGGGGATCGTTTTTGATGGTGGCCTCGAACTCCTCCCGGGCCAGGGCATACATCTGCTTTTCCAGATAGCACCGGCCCAGGATCAGATGGGCGGTGGCATAAGCCGGATGATGTTCCATCCCCTTTTTGGCGATCTCGATGGCCTCGTCGGTCATGCCGGCCTTGCGGTAGGCGTCGGCCAGTTGGGCAAACACCCGCGACTTGGGATCGGCCACTAATTTTTGGGTGAACTGTTCGATCTCCGGCGGTAATTTTAAATTTTCATTGGCCATTTGGCTTCTCCCTGAAAAATAAATTTAAATGGGAACGGCAGACCCGACCTTCCTGCACGCCTGCGTGCCGAAACTACTACTCAGAGCGGATACTTGTGGTGAGTGTAGCCGAACCAATAGCAGACTTTATTCCCACCAAAACACACGACCTGTCCGCTCGTGCCAAAGGCAGACCAGCCTATATGGATTTACCTGCGGTGGCTGGCTTTGTTCGCCCGCGTGCTAATGGCGGAAATGCGCTAATTATATTGGATTGAAAGAAACGGGAATGTCTACTAATGGTTCGGCATTGTTCACCACAAGTTATACGCTCCCATTAATAACTACGTCCTGCCTGCGCGTAGCCCGCTTCGGCATAGGCAGGCGCGCAAGCACGTAGCCGCTTATTAAGCCCGGCGTAGTTTCGGCGAAGGCAGGCCTAATCAACATAACTTAAAGCAATTGCGCTAGTTTATATTATATTCTGTGGCAGTGGATTTGTCAATAGAAAAAACCCACCGGGAAAGACCATATAGACAAATGACAAAATACTGTTTAACCTCAAAAATGCGCAATATTATCAAAGAAAAGCTTCAAAATAGTTGTAATTACAGCTAATTTCGCATATAATGACTTTTCGCTATAACCGTCCAAAATGGACGGTTATAGCGCAGGACATTTTATTCAAGTTTTGACAACAAAATTATGCGAAAAGGCCTGTTCAATATAGCGATTTCCTTTTCCGAGAATCATATTACCATTATGGCGGGCTGATACTTTTACAGCGTTTTTGTAAGCACTTAAACTTACGAAGACGAATTAC
>JACQXR010000007.1 GCA_016208585.1 candidate division TA06 bacterium
GTTCGTAGAATGGGACATCGAAAAAGAATGGCTCCGGATATACTCCGAGTATAAAAGGGTCATTACATTAATATCCGAAATAAAGTTCACCCTCAATATATAGGCATCGGGGGGTGTACGGTTTCATACCAAAGCCAACCGATAAGCATTTATGACGATATTACGGAGGGAAAGAATATGCGCCTGGACAAACTTACCATTAAATCCCAGGAGGCTCTGGAAGCCGCTTCGCAGCTGGCCGCCCAGGCCAATCAGCAGGAGATAGCGCCGGAGCATCTTCTGGCCGCCCTGCTGGACCAGCCGGAGGGGGTGGCCGTTCCTTGGCTCCAGAAAATGGGGGCCAACCCGGCCCGGCTCAAGGACCAAACGGAAGCGGAGATCAAAAACCTCCCCCAGGTCTACGGCGGCACGGGACAGCCCTATCTTTCCAACGCTCTGAATAAAATATTGCAAAAGGCTCTGGCCGAATCCGAGCGGATGAAGGACGAATATGTTTCCGGGGAACACTTGCTGTTGGCTTTGACCGAGGAACCCGGCAAGGTTTCGCAGCTCCTGAAGAATTCCGGAGTAAACCGGAACCATCTGCTGAAGGCCCTGGTGGAGGTGCGGGGCAGCCAAAGGGTGACCGACCAGGATCCCGAGGGGAAATACCAGGCCCTGGCCAAATACAGCCGGGACCTGACCGAACTTGCCCGCCAGGGCAAACTGGATCCGGTGATCGGCCGGGACGATGAGATCCGCCGGGTGATCCAGGTGCTTTCCCGCCGCACCAAGAACAACCCGGTGCTGATCGGCGAGCCGGGGGTGGGCAAGACGGCCATCGCCGAGGGCCTGGCCCAGCGGATAAATTCCGGCGACGTGCCCGAGACCTTAAAGAACAAGAAGGTGGTGTCGCTGGACCTGGGGGCCTTGATTGCCGGGGCCAAATTCCGGGGCGAGTTCGAAGAACGCTTAAAGGCGGTACTCAAGGAGATCGAGGCCGCGGCCGGAACGGTGATCCTGTTCATCGACGAGCTGCACACTTTGGTGGGAGCGGGCAAGGCCGAGGGAGCCATGGACGCCAGCAACATGCTTAAACCCGCTTTAGCCCGGGGCGAACTGCGGATGGTGGGCGCCACCACCCTTGACGAATACCGCAAGAACATCGAGAAGGACCCGGCGTTGGAGCGCAGACTGGCCCCGGTGATGGTGCGGGAACCCTCGGTGGAGGACACCATCGCCATCTTAAGGGGTTTAAAGGAGCGCTACGAGCTGCACCACAAGGTGCGGATCAAGGACTCAGCCCTGGTGGCCGCGGCTGCGCTTTCCCAGCGCTACATCTCCGACCGCTTCCTGCCGGACAAGGCGGTAGACCTGATAGACGAGGCCTCTTCGCGCCTGCGGATAGAGATCGACAGCCTGCCCACCGAGATCGACCAGGTAGACCGGAGGATCATGCAGACCGAGATCGAGCGCACCGCTTTAAAGAAGGACCACGACCCGGCTTCCAAAGAACGCCTGGCCAAATTAGACGCCGAGCTGGCCGAGCTGAAAGAGAAATCCTCCACCATGAAGGCCCACTGGCAGAACGAGAAGGCCATCATCAAGAAGATCTCCGATATCAAACAGCGGGCGGAGAATTCCAAGATCGAGGAGCAGCAGGCCGAGAGGAAAGGCGACTACAACAAGGTGGCCGAGCTGCGTTACGGTACCTTGGCTGCGCTTCAGAAGGATCTGGAGCATGAGAACAAGCACCTGGCCGAGATCCAAAAATCCCAGAAATTCCTGAAGGAGGAAGTGGACGACGAGGACATCGCCGAGGTAGTGGCCAAGTGGACGGGCATTCCTGTTTCTAAGATGCTGGAGGGCGAGACCGCCAAATTAGTCAAGATCGAAGAACGTTTAAGGGAGCGGGTGATCGGCCAGGACGAGGCCTTAAAATCCATCGGCAACGCGGTCAGGCGGTCCAGGGCCGGGCTGTCCGACCCCAACAAGCCGATAGGCTCCTTCATCTTTTTGGGGCCCACCGGGGTGGGTAAGACCGAACTGGCCCGGGCCCTGGCCGAATTCCTGTTCGCCGACGAGCGGGCCATGGTGCGGATCGACATGTCGGAGTACATGGAGAAGCACACTGTTTCCCGTTTGCTGGGCGCGCCGCCGGGCTACGTGGGCTACGACGAGGGCGGCCAGCTAACCGAGGCGGTGCGCCGCCGGCCCTACTGCCTGATACTGTTCGACGAGATCGAAAAGGCCCACCACGACGTGTTTAACGTCTTATTACAAGTACTAGACGACGGCCGGCTGACCGACGGCCAGGGCCGGACGGTGGATTTCAAAAACACGGTGATCATCATGACCTCCAACATCGGCTCCCAGTGGATCAGCGAGCTGGGGGACGACGAGGACAAGATGAGGGAAAAGGTGATGGAGGCCATGCGCCAGCATTTCAGGCCGGAGTTTTTGAACCGGGTGGACGAGACCATCATCTTCCACCGGTTGGACAAGGCGCAGATCACGGCCATAGTGGACATCCAGCTTAAGCACCTGTACCAAAGGCTGGCAGACCGGAAGATAAAGCTGGAAGTGACCGAGAAGGCCAAGGAACTTTTGGCCAACGAGGGCTATGACCCCTCCTTCGGGGCCCGGCCGCTGAAAAGGACCATTCAGAGATTGCTGCAGGACCCGCTGTCCATGAGGATATTGGAGGGAGAGTTCAAGGACGGAGATATGGTGAAGGCGGAGGTTAAGAAGGGGGAGATAGTTTTTGCTAAATCCTGATATGAGAGCACCAAACAAACTGCAACTAATAGGCCCAAGCTTTAAAGCCTGGGCTTATTAAATACCGGTAAATATTCGAGCCTTGGATTTGTTATGGCCTTTAAAATATTGGCCTTGATCTTGGGGTTCTGTTTTTTCAGTTTTTTAATCAATTCCTTGATAAAATCCCTTTTGGAATCGTGACTGCCGGGGTAGGCAAACTTGGGAAGCCGGACGAAACGCTCCAAGGCATATCTGTCTGTCTGCTCCTTCCATACCAAAGCCAGCGGCCTGATGGTGGTCAGTTTTTCCTTCAGGACCGTCTGCTTGGCCGACATGCTGGAAAAACGCCCCTGGTAGAACATGTTGAGCAGGGCGGTCTCCACCAGGTCGTCGGCGTTGTGCCCCAGGGCGATCTTGTTGCCGCCCTCCCGTTCGGCCAAGTCGAACAGCGCCTTGCGCCGGGCCATGGCGCAGTTGAAGCAGTCCTTAAAAACATTGTCCCTTAAAACAGTCTGCGAGACCGCAAGCTCCAGTCCGCAAGCCTTGGCGTGCTTGGCCAACAGCGCTGCGGGGAATATCTCCTTTCCACCGTAACTGCCCGGAACATGACCCGCCACAAAGAACAGCTTCAGTTTCCGGCCGATCTTTCCGTTTATCCCGGCCAGCATGTCCAGCATCACCAGGCTGTCGCCGCCGCCGGAGACGGCGACCAGTATCCGGTCGCCGGTTTCCAGCAGGCCCTAACCTCGAACCGCCTTGATGACCCGGGGGTATATCGCTTTCCAAGTGGCAGGGTGTTTGTTGGTGGTCGTCACATGTCATGCCGTATAAAAATTAAAAAAGGCGCAGTTTGAACTGCGCCTTTTTGGGGTCTGTTTACAGTACGTCGGAAAAACCTTCCAGCCGTTTGCTGCGGGAGGGATGGCGCAATTTTCTCAAAGCCTTGACCTCTATCTGCCGCACCCGCTCCCGGGTCACGTTGAACATGGTGCCCACTTCCTCCAAAGTGCGGGGGCAGCCGTCATTCAGGCCGAAGCGCAGCCGGACGATGTGCTCCTCGCGCTTGGTTAAAGTGGAAAGGACCTTTTCAATCTGGTCGCGGAGCATCAAAAAGTTGGCGGTGCGGGCCGGGGATTTGGCCGAGACGTCCTCGATGAAATCTCCGAACACCGCGTCCTCGTCGTCGCCGATGGGCTTGTCCAAACTAATAGGCTCCTGGGCCACCTTGATGATGGCCCGGACCTTCTCAAACGGCATTTCCATGTGCTCGGCGATTTCTTCGCTGGTGGGCTCGCGGCCATAGTCCTGCACTAATTTGCGCGAGGCCTTGGAGACCTTGTTGATGGCCTCGATCATGTGCACCGGCACCCGGATGGTGCGGGCCTGGTCGGCGATGGCCCGGGTGATGGCCTGGCGGATCCACCAGGTGGCATAGGTGGAGAACTTGTAGCCCTTGCGGTAATCGAATTTTTCCACCGCCCGCATCAGCCCGGAATTGCCTTCCTGGATCAGGTCCAAAAACTCCAGCCCCCGGTTGATGTAGCGCTTGGCGGTGGAGATCACCAGCCGGACGTTGGATTCCACCATTTCTTTTTTGGCTCCGTCCCGGGCCTTTTGCTTATGGCGGATGTTCAGGGAAAGCTCCATCGCCAGCCGGGGGTCCATTTTGAACTCATGGCCGATCCGGTCCATCTCCTTGGCGGCCAGGTCGTATTCTTCCTTGAAGGCGGCCAGTTTTTCCTTGTTGATCTTCAGTTTGGCCTTGATCTCGGGCTTGGTTTTTTTCCCGGACTTAAAAACCAAAAGCGCCGCCCGCATCTCCTCATAGCTTAAGCCCGATTGATGGAGGGCCCGGTCCTGGATGTGCTTCTGTTTTTTCATCTGGTGGTCGGCCTGGTGGATCTTCTTGACCATGCCGATCAGCAGGTCGGGGTTGAGCCTTAAGGCCAGCAGGCTGACGGCTATCTTCTTCCGGTGCTGAACGACCTTGGGCATGGCCTTTTCCTGGTTTTTCAGGGTCAGCAGGTATTCGATCTGCTTGTATTCCTTCTGAATCCGTTTTAACAACTGGATGATCTTCTGGCGCTCCCGGTTGGAGGAGTAATTGGGCATCCAGCCGTCGATGTCGGTCTGGACCAGTTCTTCCATAGCCAGCTCGTGCTTCTGGAACTTTTTGGCCAGGTGCATGAAATCCCGCATGTTGAAAGGGGCGGTAAAGGCCAGGTTCAGGATGTCGTACTGGCATTCCTCGATTTTCTTGGCGATCTCGATCTCCCGTTCCCGGTCCAACAGGGGGATCTTGCCTATTTCGTGGAGGTACATCCGCACCGGGTCGTCGTAGTGGATGCCGACCGACGTTTCCCCTTCGTCCTCCTTGGACTTGGTTTTGTCCCGCAGTTCCTTGATCTGCTTATATTCCTCTTCGGAGTTCACCACCTCCACCCCGCTCTGGGCCAGCATCAGGATGAAGTTCTCCATGTCCTGGGCCGAAACCACCTCCACCGGCAGCATTTCGCTAAGCTTGGCATAGGTGATAAAGCCCGCGGCTTTTCCAAAGCCGATGATCTGCTTGATCTTCTTCTTGACGTACTTATCGTCCATGAACCCTCCTTGGCTTTCAGGATTTTGGGCCCGGATTATGTCCGCAGAAATATTCTAATAATCGCTTTTTGCCACCAAGCGGTGCACTGAGCCTGCCGAAGTGACACCAAGACAAATTCCGATTTCCCATTTCCAATTTTTTGACAATAATTAATCGACCCATGATGAATTTGTCAAATTTTGGTAAACCTTTTATTATATCACAAAATCAGTCGTTTTTTGCCAGCATAAATTTGCCGCAATTCCTGATACTGGGCCAGCAGTTGGGCTACTTGTTGCTGGTCTCCGGCCTTTTCCGAAACCTTGATTTTCTCCTGCAGTTCCTTCAACCGGGGCTTGAGTTTCATTTCTTTAAGTTTTTTAATATAATCCCGCAATACGGTGCGGTCCTTGTCCGCGTCGTCCAGAGTGTCTTCGCCCTGCCGGGAACGGGCCAGGATCATAGCCAGGCTCTGCTGCTGTTCAGGATCCTTGAACTGCTCCAGCAGTCCGGCCGGGTCTATCAACCCCCGTTCCTGATACATCTGATCCATTTTCTGCAGCAGGGCTGAAAGCCAGTCCGAGGCCAGTTCTCCCTCCTTAAGCTGGGGCCAGAATTGTTTCAAAAACTGGGGTCGTTTCACCAAAAGGACGAAGAGCTCGTGCTCCCAGTCGGTTTTGGGCAATTCATTTCCCGGAGCCGCCGCCTGCTTTGGCGACAGGCCCTGTTTTTTGCGCACCAGGTCCCAGACCAGCGATTCGTCCACTCTGCAGAGGTCCGAGGTTTCCTTGGCATAGTGCGCCCGGGACACTGTGTCCTCGACCTTGACCATCAGCCCGGCCAGATCGTTGACCAGGCGGCTCTTCTCCGAAATCTGGGAAAGGTCGCGCTGCATGCTGGCCCGCATCACCATAAACTCCACGAAGGTGATCGCATTTTTGATCAAGGCCCCAAACTCTTCGGCCCCGCGCTCGCGCAAGAACGCGTCGGGGTCCAGATTGGGGGGCAGCAGGGCGGCCTTGACGTCCAGGCCCGCTTCCAGCAAGGGTTCGATTGCTCTTTCGGTGGCGGCCTGGCCGGGGTTGTCGGGGTCGTAGCAAACCACCACCCGGCGGGCATAACGCGACAACAGCCGGGCCTGGTCAGGGGTCAAAGCCGTTCCGGCGGTGGCCAAAATATTCTTGAACCCGGCTTGGAAGGGGACGATCAGGTCAAAGTTGCCTTCCACCAGAATGGCAAAGCCGACGTCGCCGATGGCCGACTTGGTCTGGCTGAAGCCGTAAAAGCCGCGTCCCTTGTGGTAGATCGGGGTTTCGGGCGAATTTAGATATTTGGCCTGGGGGTTCTGTTCCAAACTGCGCCCGCCGAAACCGATCACCCGACCGCCCAGAGAAAAGAAGGGGAATATGATCCGGTGGCGGAAGCGGTCGTAAAAGCCGGGGCCGGTTTCCCGGGCCACCACCAGGCCGGCCTCCTGTAACAGCGGCAGGGACAGGCCGGAGCGGCCGGCGGCCTTGAGAAGTGAGTCCCATTCATTGGGAGCGTAGCCCAGCCGGAAAAGTTCTATAGTCTCCTTGGTAATGCCCCGCTTATCCAGATAATCCCGGGCGGCGCGGTTTTTGGGATCGGCCAGGTTGTCGGAAAAAAAGCGGGCGGCCAGCTCGTTGGCCTGGTACAGCAAGTCGTGCTGGCCTCCCTTGAAGTCGGCCCGGGCTTCGGGGATCTTGATGCCGGCCTTTTGGGCCAAAGTGCGCACCGCCTCCACGAACGAGACCTTGTCGTACTCCATCAAAAAAGTATAGACGTTGCCGCCCTTGCCGCAGCCGAAGCAGTGCCAGATCTGCTTTTGAGGGTTGACGTTGAACGAAGGGGTCTTTTCCTGGTGGAAGGGGCAGAGGGTTTTGTAGGTGGCGCCCATCTTCTTCAACGGCAGGTACTGGCCCACGATGTCCACCACATCGCTGGCCTGGCGGATCTCGTCTATTATATGTTCGGGGATGGGCATCTGACGGCTAAATACGAAATTCTAATTTCGAAATCCTAAACAAATACTAATAGCTAATATCAAAGCCTTATACTGTTTAGAGATTTGTTGTTTTGAAATTTGCCATGGTTTAGGATTTAGGGTTTAGAGCTTGGTGCTTAGGGTTATATATAACCTCAAAAATGCGCAATATTATCAAAGAAAAGCTTCAAAATAGTTGTAATTACAGCTAATTTCGCATATAATGACTTTTCGCTATAACCGTCCAAAATGGACGGTTATAGCGCAGGACATTTTGTTCAAGTTTTGA